>NZ_JADDIL010000011.1:0-145746 GCF_020826795.1 Microtetraspora sp. AC03309
CCCCCGGATCTCCCCCTGTCCCTCCGGCTCCCGACTCGGAGCGAGCCGCTGGTGCAGGCGCCGGGCCGTACGGACGAATCCGCTCGTGACCTTGCGCGCGGCGATCTCGGCGATCATCGGGATCGTGCCGCGCGCGTCCGCCCAGCGGGCGGCCTCGACGGCGAAGGTGAGCGCCTGGGTGTGGCCGGAGTGCGGGCGCTCACCCGGCCCCGGCAGGTAGACGGGCAGCAAGCCGGTCATGATCTGCCACACCTCCCGGTGCGCGCCCTTCCTCGCGCAGTCCTCCAGAGACGACGTCACGTGGCTCAGCTTGGCGGAGGCCCGGCGAAGGGTGAGGCCGAGCTGCCTGCCGCACTCCACGGCGGACAGGCTGCCGTCGGCGGCCGCCCGCAGCAGCAGGTCCTCGCCGCGTTCAGGTGACTGGAACCAGCCGCGCTCGGCCAGCAGGGCGGCGACCAGCAACGCCAGCCCCTCACCGGCCGGCCCGTCCTGGTGGAACAGCTCGGCCACGTACTGGTGGAAGTGGCCGGGCCGGTCCCAGGCGTCGAGCAGGTGCGGCAGGAGATGCATGGCCACCGCCTCCCGGTCCGAGGGCAGCAGGAGCCGCCAGTGCGACATGTAGGCGCCGTGCTCTTCCCAGCGGGATGAGGGCGGGTCGGCCAGGAGCGCGTCGACCAGTGCCAGTCCCGTCGGCTCCAGCCGGATGCGGGGGTGCAGCGTGGGGGTGTGCCTTCCCGGCTGCTGGTCGTGGGTGTAGTCGCCGTTGGCGTGAGACCAGTCCACGCGCGTCTCGGGCTCGGGCCGTTCCTTCAGCCAGCGCGCCAGCGTGGCCCCCGCCTCGGAGGTCAACCTCCCCGCGCGGTCCGTCACGGCGGGATCGACCTCCCGGGGCAGGCGCAGCAGCGCCTGCTGCAGGTCGGCGGGCAGCGCCCGCAGGCCCGCCCGTTCGTAGCCCTCCAGGCGGGTGACCAGCTCGGCGGGGTCGAGGTGGCCCGAGGTGAGGGTCGGGGTGGCCAGCAGGTACGGAGGGAGCGCCCCGGCTTTCAGGGCGGCGTGGATCTCGGCGCAGCGCAGCAGCATGGCCCGGTGCGGCGGTGAGACGGTACGCGGGTCGGGCAGCCGGTCACGCGGTTCCTTCGGCTCCTCCTGCTCCTCCGGCTTCTCCGGCTCCTCCTGCTCCTCGCGCTCCTCGGGAACGGGCGGTTCCTGCCCGGGGAAGGCGGCCTCGCGCAGCAGGGCCTCGGTCCATTGTCCGAGGTGGGACCAGTGGCGGTGGCCGTACAGCTTGTCCCGGTCGTCCCGGCCGTCCCGGCCGCGCGGCGCCTTCCTGGCCTCCGGGTAGCGAACGAAGCCGTCGAGCCAGCGTTCGAAGGCGACGCCGTCGCGCAGCCGGCCGTACGTGCCGGCCAGGTCGTCGAGCGCCGGAGGGAACGGCTCACGGGCGGGCGCCTCGAACGACGGGAGCGGGACGGCCTGGAAGTCGTCGGCCTCCACCGGCGACGAGTCCACCTCGCCGTACGCCTCGGACAGCCGCGCCGCCAGGTCCGCGGGCAGCATGGTCGCCGCCTCGCGCACGGCTTCGGCGCCGACCGGCGAGAAGCGTCCGGCGTGCTTGACGGCCAGCCGTACCGATCGCTCCTGGACCTCGTACGACATGGACAGGAACGCCGAGGCGAGAGCGGGCGCCAGATGGTCGAGATCGCCGCCGGCGTCGCGAGCCGCCTGGTCGAGCAGGGTCAGCCCGGCACGCACCAGCTTGCCCTCGGGGCGGAACAGCAGCGCCTCCACCGCCTCGTTGACCTCGTCGCCGGTCAGGCCGCCGGCGGGGCGTAGTCGCCTCAGTGCCAGCTCGGCCACCGGCCCCGGCGCGGCGGGCAACAGCCGCAGATAGTCGCGGGAGCGTTCCGGGCCGGGAGCCGGGTCGAGCAGGTCGTGCAGGCGGGCGAAGAAGCGCAGGTCGGCGGCACCGCCGCCGAGCAGGAACCGCCGGACGCAACCGTCGACCAGCAGGTCACGGCTGACCCGGCCCGCGTCGGCCAGGTCGCGGAGCGAACGCAGCCAGGAGTGCCCGTTCCGGGCCCATTCGGGCGGGTCGAGCCGGTCCTCTCGCAGCGCCCGGCCCACGCCCTCGGCCGTGAAGATCCGGGGGACCAGGTGCTCGGTCAGCGGGTCGCGCTCCAGGTCGGGCGGGGTGGATACCCAGGCGACCACGAGCGGATCATGGTCGGGCGGGACGGCTCCGGTGCGGCGCAGCAGTTCCAGCGCCAGTTCCGCGCTGTCGTCCCTGGCCTGTGCCCGGCTGCCGCGCAGGCGCAGAGCCAGCCGGACGGCGAGGTCGGCCTGCCACTCCGGCGGGCGGGTGGCGATGACCGTCAGCAGCGGGCCGAGGTCGGCCTCCGTCCGCCAGCGGGCGAAGTCTCTCCGGTAGAGCCAGGTCGCGACGGCCGCCGCACCGCCGAGCGTGCCCGCGCCGGCGACCCGCATGGGCTCGATCCAGTTCTCGCGCTCACTCCAGTCGACCCAGTGGTCGTGTCGGCGCAAACGCTCCCCCGACCACCAGCTCTCGTGCGCTTCGTCGCTGGAGAGGCCCCGGGCCGTCTCCGCGCGGACGAACGCCTTCATGGCCCGCTCCTCGGCCCGGCTCGCCTCGGCCTGGCGGCGCTCGTAGCGTTCCTGGGCGTCCTTCCTGGCGGAGCCGATGTGGCCGGGCAACTCGCGGGCCACCTCGCGGCATCCCGCCGCGTCGAGGCGCAGCACCTCGGCCGCCGTTCGTGCGGCGTCGCCGCGGGCGATGGCCTCCCGGACGCTCTCCCAGGAGCTCACGCGGCCACCTCCGCGGCGGCGCGGGCGGCGATCCGGGCCGCGACGGCGGTCGCCGGGCCGTCGAAGAGGCGCGGGAGAGCGTGGGAGAGCGGCAGCGCGCGGCCGCCGGAGGCGGACAGTCCCGGCGGGGATCCGGCGAGCGTGGAGGGGCAGACGTAGGTACACGCCTGCGTCGCAGTCGTCATGCCGCAGACGCTAGAGATCGTCTCCGACAAAACCGCCCGAGGGCCGTCTGGACCGGACGAGCGGCAGCCGTCCCACTACGTGGGGGTGATCGTGAGGGTGATCCGCCCGGACGTCCTGGTCGTGACGGTCAGGATGCGCCTGGCCGCGTCCCAGGTGGCCTCGCCTTCCGAGGCCCTGCCCCCGTCGGGGAAGCCGGCTGCGGGCAGGTAGATCTCGGTCGGGCCGGTGTCGTCGCCGTCGAAGGTCAGGGTCAGTGAGCGCTGGTCGGAGTCGATGCTCACCGGGACGCCGCCGATCGCCCGCGGGTAGGGCCTGGCGTAGGCGGCGACCAAGGGTGTGGCCCTGCCGCCCTCGTCGTACGGTCCCCAGGTTCCGGGGTCCCTGGACCAGTACGCCATGCCCATGCCCGACCGCTCGCCGAGCCGGACGACCCGGTCCACCAGGTCGCTCGCGCCGGGCCTGGACATGTCCAGGCCGAACTCGCCCAGCAGCACCGGGGCGCGGAGCCGGTCCGCCGTGCGCAGCACGTTCTCCCGCCACCAGCCGAGCGTGCGGTCGATCCATTCCTTGGACCCCGCGGTGTAGTCCTCGCCCAGGTCGAGGGGCAGCGGGTACAGGTGCGGGGCGAAGGCGATGCGGGGCTGTCCGTCCCGGGGGTCGTCGAAGTACGGGAGCGCCGAGGGCAGGCCCCAGTTGACACCCACCGCCTGCGGCTCCAGGAAGATCCAGCTGTCCCGGTCCACGGACCGGATCTCGGCGATCGACCTGCGGTAGAGGGCGGCCAGGGGGCCGGTCTCGAACTGCGGGCCCTGGACGGAGCCGCCCCACGGCTCGTTCATCAGGTCGTAGCCGAGGACCGCGGGATCGTCCCTGAACCTGGCGGCGACCGCCTTCCACGCCTTGGCGTAGTGGTCCATCAGTTCCGGGTGCTCGCCCGTGGTGTTCCAGAAGTGGTCGAAGGCGCGGATGACTCCCGGCTCCAGGTAGTACATCTCCCAGGTGGGCTGGTCGGTGCCGACCGGGAGCCCGTCGAGGTGGGTCGCCCACACGGGGGCGCCGTTGCCCGCGGTGCCGGTCGGGGTGATGCCGCTGCCCCACAGGTCCTGATGCATGTCCAGCAGGACGTGGTACCCACGCTTGCCGTACCAGCGGACCCGCTCGGCCACCTTGTCCAGATATTTCGCGTCATAGACGCCGGGCTGGGGTTCCACCGCGCGCCACTGGATGAGGAAGCGGACGAAGTTCGTCCCCATGCCCCCGTACTCGCGGTCGATGTCCGCCTCGGTGAGCTCGGGCAGGGCGTCCGGGGTGCTCTTGGCGCTGCCCGCCGTGTTGAACCCGCGCAGGATGAGCGCTCTGCCCTGATCGTCGGTGATGAAGCGGGTGCTCGACTCCGGCGCGTTCCTGGTCGCCGAGAGCACGCCGCCGACCAGGACGGCCACCGCGGCGAGGGACACGATCCACCGAGTTCTCTTCATCTGATCTCCGTGGGGCTTCCGCCGGAAACGTGGACGCGGCTAGCATGCCGAACATGAGCCATGCTCGCAACAGTCTGCCTGCGATCGTCACCCTGCTGATCGTCACCGCGTTCGGCCTGTTCGGCGTCTCGCTGGTCACCCGGGTCGGCTACCTGGCCGTGCCCGCCGCGCTCGGCCTGCCGTCCGGGCTCCCCGGCCTGCGGTTCCTCCCTGTCGGCGAGACGACGTGGCTCATCGCGCTCACCGACAGCGCGGCGGCGCTCGTGCTCGTCGCCTTGGTGGCCCTCGCACGCGGCGGCTTCTGGAGAACGTGGGGCGCGTTCCTGGCCGGTGCCGTGCTCGCCGACCTGCTGCGGGGCGTCGTGCTGGCGCAGACGGCGTCCGCGAGCCTCGGCGCCTACGCCGGATACGTGGTGGGAGCGCTGGTCACGGGGCTGGTGTGGGGGGTCGCTCTCGGCTGGCTCGCCGGGCTGGCCGCCCTGCCGCGCCGCAGAGAGCATGTGCCCTCGCCTCCGACAGAGGCGGGCGAGCCGATCACGGCGTCATCGCTCTGAGAGGTCCGCGGCGAGCGGTTCCCGGCACCGCTTCCGGAGCAGCGTGTCGCGCTTCGCGGGCGTGACCGGCCCGAAGGAAAACGGGCGTGATCGGCCCGAAGGGAAAACGGTGTGCGCCATCCGTCCGCGCGCGCGTACGGTGCGAGGATCGAGAAGGGCACTCCGGGCGTCTCCGGCCCGCCCGATGGTCACCCCCGGCACCGGAACATTGCTCCGGCCACGATCTGGCGAGGACACGATGGACGAACGGCGCCTGGTGTGGGTCTCGAAGTATCTGGCGAAGCACCTGCGGCACCAGCCGGAGCGGATCGGCATCGAGCTGGACGCGAACGGCTGGGTGGACGTCGAGGCGCTGCTGGCCGCCTCGGCCGCGCACGGGTTCCCGATCTCGCGAGCGGAGCTGGAGCGGGTCGTCGCGGACAACGACAAGCGACGGTACGTGATCCAGGGGGAACGGATCCGGGCCAGTCAGGGCCACTCCGTCTCCGTCGACCTCGATCTGCCGGTGACCACGCCGCCCGCACTCCTCTATCACGGCACGGTCGCGCGGAATGTGGCCGCGATCCGGGCCGAGGGCCTGCGGCCGATGAGCCGTCATCACGTCCACCTGTCCCCCGACCGGGAGACGGCGACGAGGGTCGGAGCACGCCGGGGCAGGCCGGTCGCGCTGACGGTGGACGCCGCCGCGATGCGGGCGGCGGGACACGAGTTCCGCGTCAGCGCGAACGGCGTGTGGCTGGTCGACCACGTCCCGACCGCCTTCATCCGTTTCCCCGGCTAGCACGCCGACGATCCACGCCGAATGGGATGATCCGACACAACCGGCGTCCGCTCATCGAGGGAAGGAACAGCCCATCATGACGGAGAACGCGCGACAGCTCGCCCGTGACGCACGACGCACTGTGCGGCAGGGTCCCGCGGCGATCGCGCAGCGGCAACGCGCCCGTTTGACCGAGATCGTGGCCTACGCCCGCGCCCACTCGCCGTACTTCCGCGAGTTGTACCGGGAGCTACCGGAAGAGGTCGACGACCCGGCGCTACTCCCGGTCACCGACAAGAAGACGCTGATGGCCCGCTTCGACGACTGGGTCACCGACCGGAATGTGACGCTCGAGAAGGCCCGGGCGTTCGTGGACGACCCCACACTCGTGGGTGAGCGGTTTCAGGGGCGGTATCTCCTGGTCACCACCTCCGGCACCAGCGGGCTGCGCGGCATCTTTCTGCTGGACGAGCGGAGTGTGGCCGTGCACACCGCCGTCGGGCAGCGCGCCCGCGGTGGGCTGGGCATCGGCCAGGTCATCCGTCTCCTGCGCGGCGCCGGCCGTACCGCGATCGTCTCCGCACCCGGCGGCCACTTCGCCACCGTCGCCGGGGCGGCGCGGTTCCGCCGGGACCACCCACGGCTCAGCTGGATGCTGCGAGAATTCTCGATACACCAGCCGCTGCCGGAACTGGCCGCCGAGCTCAACCGATACAACCCCAGCTCCCTCACCGGCTTCGCGGGCATGCTCGGGCTGTTGGCCGGGGAGCAGGAAGCCGGCCGCCTGCGCATCCGCCCAGGGGTGATCATCGCCGGTGGTGAAGCGCTGACGGCAGAGAACCGTACCCGGATCGCCGACGCGTTCCACGCCGGGATCCGCTCCGCCTACGCCGCCACAGAGTGCGGCTTCCTCTCGTACGGCTGCGCGCACAACTGGCTTCACGTCAACAGCGACTGGGCCGTGCTGGAGCCGGTCGACGCCGACTACCGGCCTGTCCCCCCTGGTCAGCCGTCACACACGGTCCTGCTGAGCAACCTCGCCAACCGGGCCCAGCCGATCCTGCGCTACGACCTGGGCGACAACGTCCTGCTGCGTCCCGACCCCTGTCCGTGCGGCAGCCCACTACCCGCTGTTCAGGTGCAGGGCCGCGCGGCCGAGATGCTTTCCTTCCCCACCGGCCGCGGCGAGCACATCGGCATCTCCCCCATGGCCTTCGGCACCTTGCTGGGCCGTCTTCCCGGCATCGAGCAGTTCCAGCTCGTCCAGACGACGCCCACCACGCTGCGGGTGCGCCTGAAGCCCGCGGACGGCACCGACCCCGACCGCGTGTGGCAGACGGTGCGTGACGAGATCGCTCACTTGCTGACCGAGCACAAGGTCGACCACATCACGCTCGAGCGCGCCGAAGAGCCACCCGAGCGGTCGGCCGGCGGCAAGTACCGCAGGATCATCCCACTGGCCGAGCCGTGACGAGAAGATCGACGGGAGGGGCACTGGCTGGTGCCGTGGCCCCACCGTCCAAGGCCAGAGCTTCTCGGGGTTGCGAACCGTCCAGATGCGCTTGATCCGGTCGCCTGGACCGTCGAACGCCGCCATCCGCCCACTATGACGACAGGACGCTCTGGTCGAGGCGCCCGGTGCTTCCGCTCGCCGATTCCGCATTCGGGACGGCCGTTCAGTCCCGTACGGAGGACGGCGGGCGGAAGCCGGGTCGGCTACGCCTTGGCGGCGGGGCGGCCCAGGGCGCGCAGCTGGTCGGCGGTCAACGCGGAGACGTTCTGGTCGATCGGCGTCTCGGTGTACTGGTGGATGGCCCAGCTCTTCCAGTCGGCGGGCGGGGTGACCGCACCCTTGGCCTTGCTGTAGTGCGCCACCCACAGGGGGTACTCGGACAGCCCGCGGCCGTAGGTCTCCGCGAAGTTCCAGCCGGTGTAGATCAGCGGCGTCGCGCCGGTCTTCTTCTTCACGTAGGCCAGCCAGGTCTTGGCCCACTTGTTGACGTGGGAGACGGACCGGCCGTCGGAGGTCTCCAGGTCGAGCACCAGCAGGTCGCCGGGCTTGCTGGGCTGCGCGTTCACCACCGACAGGAAGTGGTCGGCTTCGGCGATGGGGTCGTTGTAGGTGCGGGCGAAGTGGTAGGCGCCGCGGACGATGCCCTTCTTGCCCAGCTCGCGCCAGTGCCGGGCGAAGGAGTCGTCGCGCCAGGTCAGGCCCTCGGTGGCCTTGACGATGCCGAAGTGGGCCGGGCTGGAGCTCCAGTCATGCGTGGGCTCGTGGCCGGAGACGTCCTCGCCGTAGATGAGCGGCGGGGCCTTCCCCTCGGCCGCCTGGGCGGCGGGGGCGGGGCCGTCCGGGGTGGAGTGCGCCGGGCTGGACAGGACCAGGGCGGCGGTGGCGGACACGGTGACCAGGAGACCGGTCGCGGTCAGAACTCGGAACGTACGGGTGAGGGACATGCTGGTTTCTCCTATGAGGCATTGCTTGGGGACTGCCGTGGGGAGTGGGGTCCGCGTGGTGAGCGGGTGTCAGGGTCACGCGCCGTCGCACCCGGTCCCCCCGCGGAGGGCGGCGTGTTCTACCCCACGGCCAGACGGCGCCGGCCGGGGTTCTTCGAAGAAGGGGCAGGTCGATGCGTGGGCATGAAGGGATCGACTCCTTGCTTCCATGCCGCCTACCGGGTCAGCTGACGGGTTCGGGCGGGGAAGTGCCCTACGGCACGCAGCGCGGGCTGGCGTGTCGATTCACCCCGGGAGATGGGTCCCCGGCTCCGCTGGGAGCGGATGAGGCGGCCCACGCGCCGTCAAGACGGGAAAGATTTCCCGCCGGCGACGCACGGTCCGGGCAACGAAACGGCAACACAGGTGACGACTCAGTCGTCGGTACGTACTCCGATAGTGGACTCAAGGTACACATACCGACATAAAGTGACAAACAGGACAAAGGATTCTTTACCCGGCCAGGTCAACCGCCGGTCAGGCAGGGAACCTCGTGGGCTCCTCGCCCGCGCTACCCGCCGCCCATCATGCGGTTCTCCCAGGCCCAGGCGGCGATCTCCACCCGGTTGCGCACCCCGAGCTTCGCCTGGATGCCGGACAGGTGGCTCTTCACGGTGCTCAGCGAGATGAACAGCTCGGCGGCGATCTCCTGGTTGGTACGGCCCCTGGCGATGGCCCGGACGACCTCGGTCTCCCGTTCGGACAGCGGCCGCGCGGGCCCGCGTGCGGCCGGGACTCCGGCGGCCGTGAGGTGGCGCAGCAGGCGCAGGGTGACCGACGGCGAGATCAGGGCGTCCCCGGCGTTCGCGGCCCTGACGGCCTCGACGAGCAGCGCGGGACCGGCGTCCTTCAGGACGAAGCCGACCGCTCCCCCGCGCAGCGCGCCGTGAACGTACTCGTCGAGATCGAAGGTGGTGACCACGACCACCCGGAGCGGGTCCGGCACCCCCGGGCCTGCCAGTGCGCGGGTGACCTCGATGCCGTCGAGGCGGGGCATCCGGATGTCCACGAGGCACACGTCCGGGCGCAGCCGCCGGGCCAGGTCGACCGCCTCGGCGCCGTCCGCGGCCTCGGCGACCACGCTGATGTCGGGCTGGTCCTCCAGGATGAGCCGCAGGCCACTACGGATCATCGCCTGATCGTCGGCCACCAGGACTCTGATGGTCATCCGCGCTCCCGCGCGGCGACGGGCAGTGTGGCGCGCACGGACCAGCCGGCCCCGGAACGCGGCCCGGCGACCAGCGTGCCGCCGAGGGCCTCCAGGCGCTCGCGCATCCCGACCAGGCCGTACCCCCCGCGGTGGTGGTAGCGGGCCGGCCCAGGCGGCGCGTCGTCGACGACCTCGACGGTGACGACGTCCCGATCTCGGTCGACGATGACCGTGACCGAGCGAGCCTGCGGGGCGTGGCGGGAGACGTTGGTCAGCGACTCCTGGACGACCCGGTAGACGGTGCTGGTCACTT
Organism: Microtetraspora sp. AC03309; assembly: GCF_020826795.1. Lineage (NCBI taxonomy): Bacteria > Bacillati > Actinomycetota > Actinomycetes > Streptosporangiales > Streptosporangiaceae > Microtetraspora > Microtetraspora sp. AC03309. Next base: position 9,761 of record NZ_JADDIL010000011.1, read on the forward strand.
CGGGCGGCCACCCCGACCGGTCGTCGTCGTCGGGAAGCCGCAGGTGGACCACCCGGCCCTGACCGTGACCGTGACCGTCGAAGCGTTCGACCAGCTCGCTGAGCCCCTCGGGGCCGGACGTGGCGGGGGCCGCGTCGTCGGTGTCGCGCAGCAGGCCCACGACCCGGCGCATCGCGGCCAGCGCGTCGGAGCCGGCGGCCTCGATGCCCGCGAAGGACCCGTCCACCTTCTCGGGGTGCCTGCGGGCGACAAGCTGGGCGGCCTGGGCCTGGACCACGATGCCGGTGATGTGGTGGGCGACGACATCGTGCAGTTCCCTGGCCAGCGCCAGGCGCTCGTCGCGGCGTACCTTCTCGGCGATGGCCCGCCGTCGCGCGTCGAACAGCCGCGGGGCCACCCCGATCACGAGGGCGCAGAGCCATCCCGCGCCGTTCAGCACCGTCACCGTCGGGATTCCGGAGGAGAGCGCGTGTGCGGTGAACAGGCTGCCGAGGACCACCGCGAACCCTCCGGCCGCGACGGCGCAGGCGGTCAGGGCCGGGAGCGCTCTGACCGCGGAGCCGACGAGCACGGACAGGGCCACGGCCATGGCGGGGCCGGGCTCGGCGGGCAGGGCCGCGAACCGGGCGGTCAGGATCGCCGCCGCCGCGACGGCCAGGCCCGCGACCGCCGCCCACGCCCTGTGGCGCCGTCGCGCCATCGCGATCACGCACACCACCGCCCCGGCGGCGCAGTCGAACCACCAGTAGCCGCCGCCCCAGCTCTCCGCGATCCGTGACGCCCAGAAGGCGAGCAACGCCGCGAACAGCGCGCCGAGCCCGATGTCGGCCGCGATCCCGGCCCGCCCGGTGGCCCACTCCCGCACATTCACATCGTCGAGGCTATGAGATCTCTTCCCGCGCCGAACCGGCCGAAAGTACGATCCTCGCGGCGGCGAACCGCGCTTTCGGCCGATGCCCGCACCCGTCCGGACCCGCAGGATGAGGCCCCATGTCACATGGAAACTCTTCCTCCCGTGCTGGAAGCGGAGGGCCCGACCAGGCGCCGCGGCAGCCGCCAGGCTCTGACCGACCGCTACCCGGACATCCCGTGGAGCCGGGTCATCGGCCCGATCACCACCAAGGGGACCGGCGTTCCCGCGTGCGCCACGACGACGGCAGGGAAGGCACCGCGACGGCCTCCCACGGCCGACCGCGGATCGCCGCGCTCGACGTGGTACGCGGGTTCGCGCTGTGCGGGATCCTGCTGGCCAACATCCAGCCGATAAACGCCGTCGGCGTCATCGCCGTGAAGGGGCCGGCGACAACGGGGGCGGCGTGGATGGGGCTGCTCGTCGAGCAGCGCTTCTTCCCGATCTTCTCCCTGCTGTTCGGTGTCGGGTTCTCGCTGCTGCTCGACTCCGCCGCGGACCGCGCCGCCCGCCCGCGACTGCTCCTGCTGCGCCGACTCCTGGTGCTGCTCGCGATCGGGCTGGTGCACATGTTCGTGCTGTGGCGCGGCGACATCCTGACGATCTACGCCGTCGTCGGCCTGCTGGTGCTGCTGCCCTCGACCTGGCTGCCACGGTGGGCCGTGGCCGGCCTCGCCGCCACGCTCATCGCGACGTCGCTGATCCTCGGAGGCGGCTTCCTCGCGCTGGTCCCCGGGCTGTTCCTGCTGGGCTCGGCGCTGACCCGGTACGGGGTGATCTACCGGATCGAGCGGTCCACCCGGGTGCCGGCCGTGCTGGGCCTGGTCCTCGCGGCGGGGGCGGCGCCGGTCCTGTGGTGGCAGGCCGGATCGCGATCCGGCGACCCGGACTTCAGCGTCTTGATGGCCGGGGCGGGCCTGCTGCTCGCGGGCGTGTACGTGTGCGCCCTGCTGGTCCTGCTCAGGACGCCGCTTCGACCGGCGCTGCGGACCGTCTTCGCACCGCTGGGCCGGATGGCGCTGACCAACTACCTGACCGCCACGCTCCTCGCCCTGGCGGCCGGTCACCTTCTCGGCGGCCCGCCGGAAAGCTGGTCCGTGACGACGGTGCTGTTGATCGCCGCCGTCATCCTCACCGCCCAGTGGCTGTGGTCCACCCTCTGGCTGCGCCGATTCCGGCAGGGCCCCCTCGAATGGCTCTGGCGGTGGGCCACCTGGGCCCGCCGACCACCCATGCGCGTCCCCTGACCCGCTCGGGTGGCGTCAGCGGGTGGCGCGTGATCAGCGGGCGGCGCCCGTCTGCGCGCGGACCATCCGGGCGTACAACCCGTGCGGCTCACCGCGCAGGTCCCCGGGCGCGCCCTGCTCCGCCACCCGGCCCCGCTCCAGCGCGACGACGGTGTCGAAGGAATCGAGGACGCCGAACCTGTGAGTGATCACCACGGTGGTCCGGCCCCTGCGCTCGGCCAGTATCGCCTCGACGACCTCCGCCTCGGTCAGCGGATCGAGCGCGGAGGTCGCCTCGTCCAGTACGAGCACGGAGGCGTCGGCCAGGAGGGCACGCGCCAGCGCGACGCGTTGCCGCTCACCACCCGAGAACAGCGCCCCGCGCTCCCCCACCCGCGCCTCGTAGCCGCCGGGAAGGGCCATGATCCGCTCATGGATCCGGGTGATCTCGCAGACGCGTACCAGTTCCTCCGGTGAGGCGCCGGGATCGGCGTACCGCAGGTTCTCCGCGACCGAGCCCTGAAAGAGGAAGGGGTCCTGGGGCACGATGCAGAGCCGTCCGGGGAGCGGGCCCCGCACCTCCGTGCCGTCGATCACGACCGCCCCCTCCGTGGGGCGACGCAGCCCGGCCAGCAGGTGACCGAGCGTGCTCTTGCCGGAGCCGCTCGGTCCGACGACCAGCACGGTGGACCCGGCCGGGATGTCGATGCCCACCTCGCGCAGCGCCGCATGGCCGTGATCAGTGCCCGGTTCGCGGCCCTGTCCACACGCCTGTTCAGCGTCCTGTTCACCGCGCTGTTCACCGCGCTGTTCACCGCCCTGTTCACCGCCCGGAGCGCGCGTGGCGGGGTAGCTGAAGGCGACGCCCTGTACGGCCATCGCGCCCGGCCCGTGCCGGTGGATCTCCGGTTCACACGCCTCCGGTTCACACGCCTCCGGTTCCCGCATCTCCGGTTTCCGCGCCTCCGGTTCACGCGCCTCCGGTTCACGCGCCTCCGGTTCCCGCGTCTCCGGCCGTAGGTCGAGGTACTCGAAGACCCTCTCGAAGGCACCCTGGACGGACCGCAGCTCGGCGGAGATCTGCAGGATCTGCCCCAGCGGCTGGTACAGCCTCGACTGCAACACGATGAAGGCGAGAAGCGTGCCGGGCGTCATCTCGCGGGTCAGCCCCGCCGTCAGGAACACCAGGTAGGGGGTGAGCACGAAGAAGACATGCGCCACGCTCAGCACCAGTTGGGCCGCCAACCCCGAGCGCACCTGCAGCCGTGCGAGACGGCCGCTCTCCGCCGCGAAGGCGGCACGCTCGTCCTCGCTCCTGCCGTGCACCCGGGTCAGGATCACGGCCCCCAGGGACAGTCGCTCCGCGGCGATCGAGGACAGCTCCGCCCTGGCCTGCTGGCTGACACCGGACAGCTTCTTGAGTGCCCGTCCCGAACGGGAGGACACCCAGAAGGCGACGGGTGCGAGAACCACCGCCGCGCCGGCGAGCGGCGGGGACAACGCGACCATCGCGACGCCCGCCACGACGAACCCCAGCACGCCGGCGAGCACGCCGGGAAGTGTGTCCTTGATCGCGTGCTCGACCTGGGCCGTGTCGCCCGACAGACGCGACTGGATCTCGCCGCCCTTTGTCGTGGCGAAGAAGTCGAGGGGCATGCGCTGGAGGCGGTCGTACATCTCCTCGCGCAGGGAACGCACCACCCGTTGCGCCGTCCGGGCCGACACCCAGGTCTGTCCGAGATCCACCGCGCCGACCGCGCAGGCCGCGGCCGCCGCCAGCGCGGCGAGCCCGGCGAGCAGCGGAAGGTCGGGGCCGCCGGGCCCGAAGAGCGCCCGGTCGATGACCACCTGGCTCAGCAGCGGAACGGCGGCGTTGAACGCGGAGAAGGCTGCGACGAGCACGAGGACGAGCAGGACGGCGGGCCGGTGGGGCCGGAACAACCGTGCGACCCTGCGCCAGGTCCTCGGCGCCGAGGAGGCGGGCGGGTACGGCGTGGCCTCCGCGGCGGGGCCGGAGCTGTCGGGCACGGCGGCACCTGTCCTTGTCTGGGGGAACTTCGGGCGACCTCGGGGACCCCGGCGGACTTCGGGGAACTTCGGGCAACCCCGGGGAAGCTCAGGGAAGCGGGACCTCGGGGAAGGTCGGGCAACCTTCGGGTACGGCGATGGCGGGCGGACGATGGGTGGATGACGGACAGACGGACAGACGGACAGACGGACATGGCCCCGCCCGCCCATACGCGCCAGGCAGACGGGCATGGCCCCGCCCGCCCATACGGGCGGGCGGGGCCATGGGGATCAGGCTTCGAAGGTGCAGCCGGTGGTGGTCCTGCAGTTGGTCAGCCGCACGGCCTCCCTGTCACCGGCCTCGATCTCCGGCAGCGCCTGCAGGTCCTCGACGTTGAAGGACATGGTCTTCCCCTTCCATAGCCGCCGGGCCCCCTTGTGGACGGCCCGGTCTCTGTGTCACCGCCCCAGGTCGGAAGCGGCGAGTCCCGGAGTGTCGTCCGGCAGCCACATCCGCGGGTGGCGGTGGCGCAGCCGGAGGAGGAAGGCGAGCGTGCCCGCCGTGCCTCCCAGGAACGTCGGTACGAAGTCCCCGAAGGGGCCAGGGACGAGCAGCCGGCCGGCGCGGTCGACCGCGCCGAGCTCCAGGCAGCCCGCCAGATCCAGCGCCCATCGGCGGTAGCGGTCCTCACCGGTCAGGTCGGCGAGGTCCAGGAGGAACTCCCCGTCGCCGGGCAGCCCGTGGCACGGCGCCGGCCCTGACTGCCATCGGGTACGGTGCACGGCCGTCGCCGCCTTGCGGGCCAGGTCCAGGGACACCGGATCACCGGTGGCCTTCCAGTACCGCACCAGGAAGGTGCCGATTCCCGATGAGCCGCTGCACCAGTACGGCCGGCGCGGCCGTACCGTCTCCGGCTCGTCGCGCAGGGTCGGCCACCAGGCGGTGTCCCCGTCCACGTCGGCGTACGCGGTGAAGGTCCGGGCGATCTCGTGCACCGTCGCCATCCAGTCCGGCCGGGAGAGGGCGCGGCTCGCGTGGAGCAGCGCGGTGCCGATCCCGGCGATGCCGTGCGCGAAGCCGAAGTGGTTCGCCCCGGCCAGCCCGGAGTCGAAGGAGTCCGGCGTCGGCCACTGGGGGTACCCGTCCAGGTACGACCGTGCCTCGTGCAGGTTGTGGAAGATCCGCTCGGCGCGTTCCCGCAGGGCCGGATCGGCTGACCGCGACGCCAGGTGCAGGACCGCCATGCCACAACCGGCCAGCCCGTGGGTCACGTCCGGGCTGGGGGTCTCGGTCGGCAGCAGGCTCGCCGCCCGTACGGCGAACGTGGCCGTCTCGGCGTCGCCGGTCGCGGTCGCCGCGTCGTGAAGCGCCCACAGTGCTCCGGAGCGGCCGAAGTACAGGCCCGGCCGCCAGGTGTCCTCGTCTTCCAGCCGCCGCCGCAGCCACCGGCAGAGGGCGGCGACCGCGTCCCCGGTCGGCGCCGTCCGCATGGCCAGGGTGAGCACGCCCAGGATGCCCGCCGCGCCGCCGTTGATCGAGCACGGATCCGCCTCGATGCCGTCGGTGACGTTGGGCCAGGGTGACGGGCTGCCCTCGCTCGCGTCCATCGTCTCGACCAGATGCGCGAGCCCGTCGTCGATCAGCCGGGCGGTCAGCCGGGCGGTCCTGCCGGGCGGCCGGGACGCGGCCCCGGGGACCGCCTGCCCCGGGGTGAGCCCGGCCAGGAACCGGTCGCAGGCGTCCAGCGACCAGCGCCGCTCCGGCTCGGCCGCCAGCAGCCCCTCGACGAGGGGGCGCAGCAAAGCCAGGGTGGGATTGGCCGTGGCGACGTCGGCGACCCGGGCGAGGCCCGGCGGCTCCAGGTGTCCGCCGACGGCGCAGAAGTACGCCATCGCGCCCAGGCTGTAGCGGTCGGCGCTCTCGCCCGGCACGGGCCGGAGCTCCCCGACCTGATCCGCGAGCTCGGGCGCCAGGTATCCGGCGGTGCCGCCGACCAGAACGATGTCCCCCGGCGCGGCGGCGTGCTCCAGGTCGATGAGCCGCAGCTCGCCGTCGGGCAGCACCATGATGTTGTTCGGAGAGAAGTCGCCGAGTGTCCGTTCCCGCTCGTGCGCCGCCCGGAGCAGGCCGACGAGGCGGGTGACCAGAGGCAGCGCCCGCGCCGCTTCGAGGCCGAACCCGGTGTCGCCGAGCGGCCCCACGTGCTGGTGAACCCAGCGCTGCAACGTGACGCCGGGCAGGCGTTCCTCGACCAGGAAGGCGTGCCCGCCCTGCTCGAAGAAGTCCACGAGGGCCGGCACGATCCCGCTCGACGCCATCTCCCGCAACCGCACACGCTCGGCCGCGATCCGGCCGGCGGCGTCGACGCCGCGCAGATCGCCGCACGCGTTCGGCCGGCCTTCCTTGATGACCACCTCGCGTCCGGTCGCGGTGTCGTCGGCGTAGTACACGCCGCCCCGGCTCGCGTGCCGTACGGCCTGGCGCACCATGAACCGGTCGTTCAGGAGCACCGAGGCCGCGGCCGGTCGAGCCGGCGGCGGTTCGAACGGGCAGGTCGCGAACGGCGGCGGGGAGAACCGCGGACGCCGTTCGTCGAGCACGAATTCCCCGGCCGGGGACCGCAGCCGGACTTCGTAGAATCCGTCGTTCCCCAGCACCCGGTGCCCGCGGAAGGCGCCATAGCGGTAATGCACGATTCCGCCGGGCCGATATGGAAGGTCGGAGAGGATCGCCGGGCCGGGAAGACCGCGGGTCGCCTCGTCGAGCAGCGCGGCGAGCCGTACCGATTCGGCGTCGTCACACGGGTAAACGGTGATGAATTTACCGGCCTGCGCACGACTGCAGTGAGGTTCGAGGAAATTCCAGTATTCGGTCAGCCGTACGGGGAACTTGAAGGCGCATCCGGCCTGAACCAGAATCCCGGAAACGCAGGAGAGCACGACGGGGGCGGAGAGCATCGTCGCCGAAACGTGCAGCTTCCAGCCCTGGTCGGGCATATGATAGGCGTCCGGCGTGACCTGGCACCAGGAGTCGTTCTCGTTGATCGACCAGCCGGCCGCGCCGGCGCGGGCGAGTTCGGCGGTGACGATGTCGCGTAGTAAGGCGGGGTGACCCGAGCGAGCTATCAATCCGACTCCCCCTGTTCGCGGAGCCTGCTTCCTGCTGTCGGGGGGATTTTTCGAGGGAGCGCTTGAAATCCACTTGAAATGGCCCTTGAAATTCACTTGTAGCGTACTCGGAACCCACGTCAGAGCATGTACGTCGCTATTTCCGAACGCATTCTCACCTCGCTTCTGCCACGCTGCGGCACACGAACGGGTGCGGCGATCCGGCCCCCGCACGTTCGAGGCGGCGGAGCGCGTGGAGCTCCGCCGCCTCATCGGTCGCGCGTCACCTCGTTCGCCGAGGTCGGATCAGGAAGCCCGCCCGGCGCGTGCTTCCGTCCCGGGTCCCGCGGGGATCACGTGTGCACCAGGGTGAGCCCTCCCACGCCGCTTCTCCTGATCACGACGACGGCGTAGACGCCGGCCACCTTCGGATCCGCGATGGTGACCCGCTCGATCTTGTTCGGCCCGCCGCTGGTGGAACGGCGGGCGCTGGAGCGCGGCAGGGCCCACTTGGTCGAGTCCGGCGCCAGCACGAAGAGGTCGAAGTCCTGCCCGTTGCGCGGCACCACGGTGATCGTCGCGGGCACGCCCTGCTCGATCCTCGTCGTACGGATCTCCACCAGCCGGTCTGCGCCCATCGTGAACTCCATGGGCGTGCCCTTCTCCAGGTGGTCGGCCGGCGCCGTGACCACCTCCGTCATGGCCTCCTGATAGTCGGTGCCGGAGGTGACGTCGGCCTGGTAGAGCTTGCGGTCCGGGACCGGCTGCACGGCGACGAAATCCGGGCCGGAGATGCCCCATTCCGAGCTGGTGACGGCCGACTCAGGATCGGCGTCCCTGGCCACCTTCAGGTCGACGTCGTCGCCGTCCGTCAGGGAGGGGGCCGTCGCCACCACGGACCACCTGTCGGGGGTCGCGATGTAGCGCTGGTGGAGCGGAACGTTCGCGGGCCGGTACTCCGGCTGCCTGTCGTTGAGCTGCTCGAAGCGTTCGGGGTAGACGGCGTTCTGGAAGGCCGTCGAGCTCGCGTCGAGCGCGTCCGCCGGCTCGATCAGCTTCATGAACTCGTGGATGTCGTTGGCCGGCGCCTTGGTGAAGGCGGCCACGACCCCGACGGGTCCCAGGCTGGAGGTGTCCCAGTACCGCTCGTTGCGCGGCCCGAAGTCGGCCAGGTCCAGGAGGACACCCGCGACGCGGCCCTCCGTCTTGTCGGAGTAGGACGCCTCCGGCCAGTCCTCGCTGAACCAGCGCGGGCCCTCCAGATTGATCGAGCTCACGTCGCCCCAGCGGAAGTGCGTGTCGGCGTAGGTCTGGACCGCCAGCCAGTCGGCCCATCCCTCCGTCCAGGCGCAGCCGGGGCTCGCGGGCGTGCGCATCCAGTGAGGATCACAGGAAGGGGCCGGCGGGAAGGAGCCGTAGGTGTAGTCCATGATGAAGTGCCCCAGCTCGTGGGCCACCGTCATCTTGCGCAACTCCTCCACCGCGTTCAGGTGGACCTCGAAGCGCGCTGAGCATTTTTCGCTGGCGCCCAGGCAGTAGTAGGAGCCGGAGGCACTGTCGGGCGCCCAGTAGATGCGCACCGACCGGCAGTTCGCCTCGCCGGTCTTCCAGCAGTCGTTCCCGGGCACGTTCAGCCAGCCGGTGTACGCCTTCCAGGTGTCGTAGGCGGCGGTGAAGACCCGGAACGCGCCTTCGAGCGGGCTGCCTGGCGCGCTCTGGAAGTCGATGGTCGTCTGGTCGGTGCCGATGGGCACGTCGCTGGTCACCGCGCTGTCGCCGTAGTAGGCGGGGTCGAGCGGGTCCTTGACGCCGGGATTCACGACCGCCCAGTAGTCGCCCGTCGCGCTGACCTCGATGGAGAGGTCCTGGCCGGTGCCGTCCTCATCGGTGCCGGGGAAGCACAGCTTGTAATCGCCGGCGGCGTCCGTCATGGTCCACCCGAGATTGTCCTTGCTGCCGTCGGCGTCGGTGTCGTACCCGTAGACCTGCGCCATGGGCACGCCTCCGACCGAGCCGTCCTCCGCTTTGACGTAAGTGACGCGCCCGTGCGCGCACGTGTCCTTCGCCAGAGACGTCCGCTGCTCCGGCGGCGGCGCCGCGCGGCGCTCGCCGTCGGCCGGCGGCATGCCGAAGATCGACGACTCGGCGCCGATCGTGAGATAGGCCAGCCCCTCGCTGCTCGGGCCGGGCCGCCCGTCCCGCGCCTGGACGCGGACCGAGGCGGGGCCGGGCGCGACCGCGGTGACCACGCCCTCGTAGCGGACCGGCTTGCCGCGCCGGACCCGCTCGGTACGGCGGGCCCGGTCCACGGGGCTGCGCCCGATCGTCGCCGCCGCGCGGTCGAGCCCGGCCGGCGGGCGCACCCACCGCAGGGTCTCCGGCAACTCGATGGTCGTCGTGGCGTCCGGCACGTCCTGCTTGGCGACCACCTCGACGCTGAGCGTCGCGCTCTGCCCCACGGCCGGAGCCCGGTCGAGCGAGACGGTCACGGTGAAGCAGTCGCCCGGATCGCACGGAGGAGGCCCCGCGAGGGCCGGGGCGGGGGCCGCCGCGGTGAGTACCGCGGCGATCCCCCCGGCCACCAGCACCTTCACCAGGGCGGCGGCCGTCAGTCGGCGTGACATGCGTGTCTCCTGATCAGCCCGCGCAGGCCACGGGCGAGTCGAAGTGTCCGGGTGAGGTGGGATACGGCGAGCCGCTGTCGCCTGTGGGGATCGCCAGCTCCCTCGCCCCCGAGGCGTCACCCGCGCCGCGCCCCGCGCCCGCTCCCCAGGCCACCTTGGCCAGGAAGTCGAGCATCGCCGGGGAGTGCTGGCGGACGATGTTGTGCCCGCCGTTGGCCGGGCCGCAGTGGGTGTAGAGGTTGAACGAGCCGTTCCAGTCGATCATCTTGTCGCCCGGGTTCGGCCCGTTGGCGGTCTGGTCGCCCTGCAGCACGTCCCGGTCCGCTCCGCCGTACTGCCAGTCGACGCCCTGGTGGTGCTGGTCGTCGGTGACGGAGGCGTTGTCCTTGTCGGTCATCCGGAACCACAGGCAGGGGTCGACGACGGTGGTGAGCGTGCCGTCCGGCATCCGGCCGGGGGCGCACTCGTCCGGGAAGGAACCGCGCGGGTTGTAGTCGAGCAGGTCCGCCCCGGCGCCACCGAAGACGTGATCGACGAAGCGGTCGTCGGTGCCCCGGGCCGCCGGGTCGAACACGCCGTCGCTGAGGCAGTCGGCGGTCGCCGCGTCGAGGACCGGGTCGCAGCCCTTGCCGCCCCAGATGACGTCCGCGCCGTCGCCGCCGAAGACCTCGTCGCCGCCGCTGTCGCCGTTGATCAGATCGTCGCCGGCGCCGCCGTGCATGCTGTCGCGTCCCGGCCCGCCGCGCATGCGGTCGTCGCCACCCTTGGCGAACCCGTCGTACGGCATGGTGGCGCTCACCCAGGTGTCACCGTCCGCGTCGTGCAGCAGGTCCGCGCGACGGTCGTAGGAGCCGAGCGGGAAGCCGCGGTAGGTCTCCTTCGGCGGGGCGTTGAGGCTGACCGTGAAGCCCAGCCGCTGGGCGTCCCCGGCGTCGATGCGCTCGTTCACCACGCCGCCGCGGTCGCCGAGCATGGCGTCCTCGCCCTCGCCGCCGTCCATCTCGTCGTCGCCGAGCTCGCCGAACATGTCGTCGTCGCCCGCGCCGCCGTACAGGCGGTCGTCGCCGTCCTGTCCCCACAGCCCGTCGTCGCCCGCGTCGCCGTACAGGCGGTCGGCCCCGAAGGCGCCTTCCGGCTCGCACGTCGCCTGGGCCTGCGTGCAGAACCTGGTGGACTCTCCTGGCAGCGCCGGATCGTGCGTACGGCTGCGCGTCGCGTCGGCGGGTGCCTGCCCCGCCGCGTAGCGCTCGGTGTAGACGCGCTCGCCGCTCTCGGTGAGCGTGCGTACGAGCGAGCCGTTGTCGCCGAGCAGCACGTCGGCCGCGCCACCGCCCTCGATCGCGTCGGCCTCGTCGGCCGCGCCCGGCTTGGCCGAGCCGCCGATCAGGTCGTCCTGGCCGGGTGTGGCGTCCTCGCCCTCCAGCTCCGCGGGCTCGCTCGCGGCGCCCTTCCAGCCGGGGTCGGCGAGCGGTTCGCTGGTGGTCTGGGTGGACTCGGCCGACAGCGGGAGGTCGCCGCGGATCTGGTCCGCGCCGCCGCCGCCCTCGACATAGTCGCCCTGGGCGCCGCCGGAGATGTAGTCGTCACCGTCCTGCCCCCACAGGACGTCCACACCCGACCCGCCGGAGATGCGGTCGCCGCCCGAACCGCCGCCCAGGAGCGTGACCGCGCGCGGTGTCATGGGCTTGCCGGCCGATCCGGACCTGACCGTGGCCCGGGTGGGCTCGCCCGCCGGCGTCACCAGGGCGTTGTCGCCCAGGACGACGTCGTCGCCCGGACCGCCGAACAGCGCGTCGTCGTCGTCGGCCGTCGCCGTGTGCGAGCCGCCCACCACGTCGTCGTCGCCCTGGTCGCCCTCGACCCAGTCGACGCCCTGGCCGCCCTCGGCGTAGTCGTCGCCCGCCTGGCCGCGCAGCCGGTCGGCGCCGCCCTGCCCGAAGATCGCGTCGTTGCCCGCGCCGCCGTCGGCGACGTCCGCGCCGGAGCCGCCCGCGAGCAGTTCCACCCGGTGCGTGCGGAGCTGGCCGGCCCGTACCGCGACCGGGGTCGCCGTGCCGGACGTGCTCAGGACCGCGTTGTCACCGGCGATCACGTCCGGTCCCTCGCCGCCGAGCAGGGTGTCGCCCGCGTCGGGGTGCGGCCCGGAGCCGCCGCCGACGAGCTCGTCCTCTCCGTCCTCGCCGAGCACCCGGTCGGCGCCGTTGCCGCCTTCGAGGTGGTCGTCACCGGCGTCGCCGTGCACCTCGTCGGCCCCGATCCCGCCGAAGGCGATGTCGGCGCCGTCGCCGCCGTGGATCACGTCGGGGCCACCGGCCTCCTCCGGCGTCCCGTCCAGGTCGAAGGAACCGGTGGCGTCGCCGTTGTCACCGACCAGCCGGTCCGCTCCGGCGTCGCCGTAGAGCGTGTCGCCTCCGTCGGCCTTGCCCGCCGTGCGGCTGCCGCCGATGACCAGGTCGTCGCCGGAGCCACCGAACGCGACGTCCTCGCCCGCTTCGCCGAGGACCGTGTCGTCCTGCGCGCCGCCGTACAGCGTGTCGTCGCCGGAGCCACCGGCCACCTCGTCGGCCCCGTCGTCGCCGTAGGCGGTGTCCTTTCCTGAGCCGCCGCTGATCGAGTCGTCGCCCGCCCCTCCGGACAGGTGGTCGTCGCCCCGCTCGCCGCAGATCCGGTCGTCTCCGGCGCCGGCCTCGACCCGGTCGGCTCCGCCGCCGGCCGAGACGGTCTCCTTTCCTGAGCCGCCGAGGATGAGGTCGCGGCCGTCGCCGTTCCCGTCGGTCTCCTCGCAGGGCTCGGCGCGCCGTCTGTCGCCGAAGATCGTCGCGCCGCCGTCGCCGCCCACGATGTGGTCGTCGCCGTCGCCGCCGACCAGCAGCTTGACCGACGGCTCGACGCCCGCGGGCAGCGGCAGGTGCCGTACCCGCCTGGCCGGGCCGTAGTCGTCGCGGCCCTCGGCCTCACCGACGTCGGACGGCTCGGCGATCACCCAGTCGTCGCCGGGGCCACCGAAGATCTCGTCCTTGCCGTGACCGCCCGCGAGCACGTCGTCGCCGCCACCTCCGATGATCTTCACCGTCTCGCCGGGCAGGGAGTGCCCGGCGACCAGGTCGACGGCCTGCCCGCCGTACACCGTGTCGGCGCCCGCGCCGGTGTCGACGTAGTTGGGGCCGGTGTCGGCGGGTCCCGCTCCGTCGGGTTCGGTCTCCTCGCGCGGCCCGGTGTAGATCTCGTCGCCGGCGGAGCCGCCGGTGAGCGTGTCGCCGCCGGGCCCGCCGACCAGCAGGCTCGGCTGGGCGCGGTAGCGGGGTGACGGGTCGGTGGCGGCCAGCGGGCTGTCGGACGCCACGCTGAGCGTGTCGTCCCCGCCGTTCCCCCACAGCCGGTTCTTGCCGAGCCCGGCGGCGATCCGGTCGTCACCGTCGCCGGAGCCGTTGGCGGGCTCGCCGGGCAGGCCGTCGGCGGTCCAGTCGGCGACCTCGACCGTGCCGACCTTCCGGGTGGCGGGGGTGAGGTGGCCGTCTCCGGCCACCCAGCCGCCCGCGCCGCCCACGGTCAGGTAGTCGTCGCCGGGGCCGCCGGCCACGATCGCGACCGTCCTGCCCCGCTCGTCGTACTGGTCGGCGCTGGTGATCTGGTCGTCGCCCTTGCCACCGTCCACCACGTTGGTTCCCGCGCCGGCCAGGATCAGGTCGTCTCCCTCACCGCCGAACGCGACGACCTTCCGGTCGAACGGGTACGGCTTGCCCGACGCGTCGGCGTAGCCCTGGAAGACGAGCCGCAGGCTGCCCTTCGCGCCGCGGCCGTCCGCCAGCACCCGGTCGAGTCCCGCCGTACGGTGCTCCTCGCGTACGCCGAGCGCGCTGACCACGAACCCCTCGTCGCCGGGGAGCTGGCTGACGGTCCATTGCTCGGCGTCGTCGCCGGGCTTGGCCGTGCTGCCGCCTCTGGCCGGGCGCATCGGCCCGATGTGCAGCACCAGCGCCTCGCCGCTGACGGTGGCGAGCTTGGGCGGATCCTCGTCGCACTTCGGTTTGGCCGAGAAGTCGAGCAGCGTGGCCTCGACGATCGTCCAGTCGAACCGCTTCTTGAAGATCGAGATCCCGATCTCCACCCATGCCTTGAGATAGACCTTGAGCTTGCCGTCCATGGTGAACAGGCACAGCGGGTTGCGCAGCAGGACGCCGGTGAACTCGTGGAACCTGAACTTGCCGTCGTTGGTCGGATCGGCCCAGAGCATCGAGATGGCCAGGGAGACGCCGCCGCTCACGCCCGCCTTGACGAGCAGCAGGTCGACCGCCGCTCCGGCCTCGAGTTGTCCGTACAGCTTGATCGCCGGTAGGGGCTGGCCGCGTTCGTCGGTGGTCTTCAGGTAGAGGCTGTCGAGGACTTGGAGGTCGGCCTCTCCCTGCTCGATCGCCTTGCGGATGCCGTACGTGTCGAAGCCCGCCTTGATCCGCGCCTCGACCCCGGCGGTGCCGGAGATGACGACCATGATGGGCGGCGGCGCGTACACCGGGCCGAAGGACTGGCTGTAGGTGAAGCCCAGACGCAGCGGGCCCGAGTCGTACTCGACCAGCTCCACGTCCTTGCCCATAAGCAGGCTGAAGATCGACCGGCCGGCGTTGTCGAGCACGGGGAAGCTGAAGCCGGCGCTCTTGGAGTGCTTCAGCGGTCCCTGCTCGGCGTCGCTCGCCGCCTTGCCCTTGGCGCAGCTCCTGGCGCCCTCGTCGAGCGCCGCGAACAGGTCGGCCGTCTCCGGGGCCACATCCGTGATCAGCGAGTCCGCCACGTCCGGCGAGTTCTCGGTCGTGAGCGCCCTGTCGCCGACCACCGTGAAGCCGCCGATGGGGATGTGCAACTCGCCCCGGCAGTCGGGCAGCGAGGAGACCAGCTTGAGGATCTCGGTCATCCGCTCGATGAACTGCGTCGTGCTGTTGCCGCCCAGGGTGTTGAACTTCTTGGCGATCGTCATCAGGTTCACGTCGTCGCCGCCCGCGGCCCGGCTCAGGTCCGAGAGCACCGGGATCGGCGCGTAGAGCTGGTCGACCACCGGCCTGACCGGATCGGTGAGCCGCTTGACCTGGGTCACCACCGGGCCGAGGACGGTGCGGAAGAAGTCACCGGCCTCCAGGTTCACGTTCGTGAAGGCGATGTTCAGGTTCGCCGGGTCGGGGGCCCCGCCCTTGGTGAGGTCCCAGGCCACGTGGAAGTCGCCGAACAGCCCCGGGAGCATCGGCGACCCGGGCGTCACGGTGAAGCGCCAGTCGATGGCCGCCTTGGCGTGCAACGAGGTCTCCACCAGGTCACCGGCCTCGGCGAGTTCCCGCAGCCCGATCCGGCCGACGGGCTTGAGCCCGACGGTGAAGGTGCCCGCGAACAGGTCGGGCGACTGCGCCGTGCGGTTCTTCAGGGTCACGTCGAGGATGGCCAGCTTGGCGTTGATCTCCTCGGGCAGCGAGACGTTCACGCCGACGCTCGCCCGCGGCTGCTTGTCCGGCGTCGCGTCGAGGAAGAAGCCGTTGGTCCGGTCCAGGCCGACGGTGGCCTCGATGTGCCAGCCGACCTTGGCCTGCACGCCCTTGCCGGGCCCCTGGCGTAGCGCGAGGCCGGGGATGCCGATGTCCAGCCGCCGCTCCAGGGCCGCGCAGCCGTCGACACAGCCCTGCTGCGGGTCGACGACGCCCTTGCCGATGCTGATCGTGAATCTGACGCCGGTCAGCTCGGTGCCCTTGGCCGCGTCGCAGGCGGTGGGGTCCGCGGGCTCAGGCGCCTGCACGCAGGTGATCACGGGTTGCGCGCCTGGGCCGATCTTGGGGGCCAGCTCGGCGTTGTACCACTCGCGCAGGTCCTTGCCGGTGGGCACCCGGCCGCCGTTCGGCAGCTTGCGGATCGCCGCCTTGATCTCCAGGCGCTTGGCGCCGACGAAGTCCGCGCCCTGCTGGAGGTCGTGGCCGACCAGGGGCAGCCGGCCGTCGTAGGCGGCCGTGCGCATGCCGGACTCAAGCGCGGTGAGGTAGCGGTCGATGCCGTCGCCCAGGTTGGTCCAGTCCAGTTCCATCCCGGCGGGCAGCGTGGAGAAGTCGAACGCGGGCAGCTCCAGCCGGTCGATGTCGCCGGGCAGCTTCTTGGTCAGGTCGAACATCTCGGCCAGCGGAGCGGCTCTGGGCAACCGCAGGACGAGCGCGTGCTTGCCGTCGGCGGTGATCGGGCTGCCGCCCAGGTAGGCGGGCAGCACCGCGCACAGCGCGAGGTCGGTCTCGTCGCGACGGGGGTCGCGGTCGCAGGTGACGGGGTCGCTCGTCTCGTTGAGCGCCAGGTCGAGCCCGGCGAAGAAGTCGGCCGGCGGCACCGGCTCCTGCGACTCGCCGCCGTAGCGGAGGCTCACGCCGTAGCCGAGCCTGGCCTGCAGCGGATCGTCGCCCGCCTTGCCGATGGAGACGGGGAGCGGCCCGATGGAGGCGTCGACGGTGCCGTCGAGCTGCGCCCTCGCCTCCAGGTCGAGGCTGGAATCGGTCTCGACGAGCAGGTCGCGGGCGAGGTCGAAGTCGCGCTTGAGCGCCACCTGCAGGCCCAGCCGTACCTCGCCGTCGATCGTGGCGTCGAGCGTGCCGGAACCGGAGGCGGCGACCAGGCTGCGCTCCCCGAAGGAGAAGCGCAGCGGCTCGTTCAGCGCCGCCTTCTTGTCATAGGCCAGCGACAGCCGCAGCCGGCCGCCCTCGTAGCCGACGCGCACCTGACCGCCCAGCGTCTTGTTCAGCTCGGCGACCAGCGCCTGCACGGTGTCCGGCGGGGCGGCGGTCAGCCGGTCGACCGCGTCCCTGAGCCGCGAGCGCAGCGTGTAGGCGGCGCCCGGCTCCGGCGTGGCCTCGCCGAACTTCCCGGTGAACGCCATCGTGTGCCCGTCGCAGACCGCCGCGACGGTCATCAGACGGGTACCGACGATCACTCCGCGGCCGACGTGCGCCTGGGTGAACGTGCGGGAGGGGTCGGTGACGAAGCCGTTGCCGCCGCCGCAGGCGCCGTCGCCGTACACGACGCCGGGGCCCGAGCCCATCTCCTCGGCGGAGACCAGGTCGGAGACCGAGCGGCCGAGGAGCGGCAGCTTCGTGGTCATCGCGTCGCCGACCGGCCCACTGCCCTTGACCTGGTCGAGGTAGGTGGCCATCGCGCCGAGCGACTTGATCAGCGCGCCGAACAGGGCGCGCGGGTTGTCGGGGTCGAAGGCGAAGTCCTTGACCTTGCCGAGCTTGTCGAAGCCGCTGAAGACCAGCGTGTCCGGCTTGCCGATGTCCGGCATCTCCACCGCGCCGGTGACCTTGCCGCCGAAGAAGTCCGCCATCCCCGGCACGCCCAGGGTGAGCCTGGCCTGGGCGGCGGCGTCCACCTGGGACGTCAGGACCTCGCCCGGGTTGCTCGCCAGGCGCTCGAACAGCTGCGTCAGCCGTACGTCTCCGACGTCCTTGAGCGCCACCTTCACCGTGTCGCCGCCGCTCCTGCCGGACATGGAGAGGTCTCCGGTGACCTGCACGCCCAGGTAGCCGACGACGGCGTTGACGTTCACCGAGCTGAGGACCGACACGCGCGCGCCGAACAGGTCCCGGCCGGTACGCAGCATGACGCGGTCGGCGGGCCGGGGCAGTTCCGTCACCACGGTCGAGCTGCCGTCCGGGTTGGTGTGCTTGTAGGGACAGGCCTTCTGCTGCCCGTCCGGCCTGGCGGCGCACGCCTGCCCGGTGGCCGGGTCGCTGAGGTCGAGCACGACCGTGGCGGCGGCGTGGTACCCGCGCATCACGCCGGCCACCGACGTGGCCGCGTTGGCCTGTGCGAGCCCCGCGCGGGTCTTGAAGGTGTCGCCGAAGGAGACCTGGCCGATCATCGGGTCGGCCGCGGCGATCCGGTACGGCGCGCCGGCCGCGGGCACGCCTCCGCGCCACCCGTCCGCGGCGAGGGTGACGGTGTCAGCCGTGTTGTCCGCCACGACGCCGCTCGACGCGCCCGCCGTGACCATACGGCCGGCGAACTGCCCGGGCGTCCACTTCTGGCCGGCGTGCTTGAGGGTCGCGGCCGTGTAGGTGACGCCGGTTCCCGCCCCGCTGCTGGCCTGGCCCGCCGGGTTGAGCGCCTCGGGCACGGGGTTGACCGAGCGGTCGATGACGAGCGTGAAGGCGATCTTCTTGGCGGCGTCGTCGTAGCCCGCGTCGGCGACCTTGATGATCGCGCCGCCGGGCAGGCCGCGCGCCTTGCCGAGCGCGGTGAACATGTCCTGGATCGAGGTGAAGGTCGGCCGGCCGGTGTCGCGGTCGACGCTGCCGGCGACGAACGCGTCGAGCGCCTCCGAGATCTGCACCGCGTCGGCCAGGGAACCACGCATGAACGGCAGATCCACGTCGCCCTGGTCGCCCCAGCGGGCACGCTGAACGGCGGTGATCGCGTTGGCCAGATGTGTCAGCCCGTCCAGCAGGTCCTTCGGGGTGAGTGTCTGGAAGCGGTTGAGCCTGTCCAGGTCGGGCTGGCTCACGCTCACCTGCGGGCCGCCCGTCGCGAGGTCCGGCCAGCTCACGTCGACGGTCGCGGTGGCGCCCTCGACCTGGGCGCCGGCGAACGGCTGCGCCGTGATCCCCAGCTTGGCGGTGGCCGAGCCCTTCCTGGAGAAGGCGAACAACCCGGCCGCCGCCCCCTCCGCCCCCAGCTCGCGCAGGTCCAGCCTGCCGTCGCCGTCGGGGTCGGATACGGCCGAGGTGTACGTGGAGGTGAAGGAGAGCGCCGAACCCGCCGACAGGTCGACGCCGAGGATGCCGAAGGCGGCCGTGGGCTTGGCCCCCGCGACCAGTCGCCCGTCCGCCTGGACCGTCAGCGCGACGTCCTTACCCAGCCAGACCGACTTGGTGGCCGGGTCGTAGCCGAAGGGGAGCTTCGCCGCGAGCTTCAGCGTGACGTTCACCCCGCCGGATGTCGCCAGCGAGACCTTGGGCTGGGTGCTGCTGACCGAGACCGGCCGGTCGGCGACCGTCCTGGTGACCTCCAACGTGAGGTCGAGGCGCCTGATCGTGCCGTCGGTGCTCGCCTTCGCCAGCAACCGGCCGCCGCGCGGGCCGGCGAGCGCGTACTCGTCCTTGAGATCGGCCAGGCTGGTGAGGTCCTTGAGCTGGTCGTACACCGCCACGTCGAAGAGGTCGCCCAATCCCAGGCCGTCCGCGCCGCCGGGGACCAGGCCGACCAGGGGCAGTTGCTCGCCCATCGGGCCGACCGTCGCGAGGCCCCTGCCCGCGGCGGCGAACCGCTCGACCGCGGACAGGAGCGCGGTGGTCTCCTCATCCCGTTGCGCCGCCGCCGAGGCGACCGGCGGAACCGCCGTGACCAGTCCTGCCACCATCCCCAAGGCGCACAGAACGCTGAACA
This sequence comes from Microtetraspora sp. AC03309, assembly GCF_020826795.1. Classification (NCBI taxonomy): domain Bacteria; kingdom Bacillati; phylum Actinomycetota; class Actinomycetes; order Streptosporangiales; family Streptosporangiaceae; genus Microtetraspora; species Microtetraspora sp. AC03309. The sequence goes on from NZ_JADDIL010000011.1 coordinate 29,032, forward strand.
ATCGCTGCCTGAACACGAGACCCCCAGGACTCAGCAGCCGATATGACGGGGATGTGTCTACCGATCGCTACTTGTGAACCACTTGGGGGAGCTCCAACCCCGCGTGACCGACGGGGTACCGCGCGTGCCTCAGCCGAGTGCCACGTCGGCGACCCGGCGGGCCAGCAGGCGGGCGGGGTCGAGCACCGGCACGGGGACGCGGGACACGTCCAGAGCCAGGACGATCTCGGTGCACGCGGTGACGATCCGCTCCGCGCCGCGATCGGCGAGGGACCGCGAGACCTCCGCGAGCGCGCGACGGTGGGCGGGCCGGGCGCCGCCGCTCTTGACGGCGCCGATGGCCGCCATGACCTGCCGCTGGCCGGGCGCGTCCGGCTCGACGATCTCGACGCCGCGCCGCCGCAGCGCGTCCGCGTACAGGCCCGCGCGCAGGGTGCCCGTGGTGGCCAGTACGCCGGCGGCTCCGACGCCGTCCGCCGCGAGGGCGTCGGCCGTGACCTCGATGATGCTCACCAGCTCCAGCCCGGCCTCGTCCGCCAGGCGCGGCACGAAGGCGTGGGCGGTGTTGCAGGGAACGGCGAGCACCTCGCATCCCGCCCGCTTCAGCGCCTCGATGCCGCGCCGCAGGTACGGGGTCGGGTCCTCGCCGCCGCCGAGCAGGCTCAGGGAACGATCGGGGACGCGAGGATCGCCCCAGATGACGATGGGCACGTGCCCCTGGTCGCAGGTGGCCGCCGTCTCCTCCACGAGCTTGCCGTAGAAGTCGACGGTGGCCGCCGGGCCCATGCCGCCGAGGACGCCGACCAGCCGGGGCTCGCTCATCGGGCACCTCCGACGATGGCACGGCCGGGCAGTACGGAGGGCACCAGGGCGCCGTCGCGCACCACGGCCTCTCCCCCGACGAACACGTGCGTGAAGCCGATCGACGACGTCGCCGGGGTCTGGTACGTCGACCGGTCGGCGACCTCGGCGAGGTCGAAGACCACGAGGTCGGCATCGCAGCCCGCCCGTACGCGTCCCTTGCGTGCCATGGCCGGGCAGGCGGCCTGGAGGAAGGTGGCGGGCAGCAGCGAGCAGCGGCGCAGGGCCTCGCGCAGCGACAACGTCGCGGTCTCCCGCACCATCGTGCGCAGGAACCGCGCGAAGGTGCCGGAGCTGCGCGGATGCGAGACGGCGTCGGGCGGCATGGGACGGTCGCCCTCGACGGGCGCGCCGCCCGCGTCGGTGAAGGGGACGGCGTCCGAGGCGACCGCGGTGTCGTCGAGCAGCAACGCGCGCCTGATCACGGCCAGGTCCGCTTCCGAAGCCTCGTCGAAGTAGTGGACGACGACCAGCGCCTCGGGGGTGTCCTGCCGGATCCGCAGGAGCCTCTCCTCGTCCACGGGACGCTCGCCCGTGGCCACGACGACCAGGTCCGAGGGGCGGAGGCCGAGGCGGGGAAGGCGGTCAGGACGCAGGAACGGGGCGCCGACCGCGGTCATCCCCGCGCCGTACGGATAGGCCTCGGTCGTGATGGCGAGCCCGCGCGAGCGTGCGCCGCCGACCAATTCCGCGACCTCGTCGACGGCACGCAGCGAGGTGGAGTTCAGATGGCACAGGTGCATGTGCGCGCCGGTCCCCGCCGCCGCCGCGACGACCTCGGCCGCGCCTTCCAGCGCCGTCTCCGGGTCGTCCCGGTTCTTGAAGCGCGCGTGCGTGAAGGTCGGCACGCCCAGGCGCGCGGCCGTACTCGCCACGCGCATGTACTCGCCCCTGCCGGTTCGCGGGGCGTACCCGAGGAGCACGCCGATGCCCAGCGCGCCCGCGCCGATCTCCTCCTCCAGGCGGCCGATGATCCGGGAGAGCGCGGCGGGGGCCGCGGGCCCCTGCCGTCCGGCGCTGCCCCCGATGCCCGCCGCGAAGCCGAGCGGCCCGTGTACCGGGGGCGTGCCGTCCAGGACGCCCATCCTGGCCTGCGCCCACGAGGCCGAATAGCCGTAGTTGACGGGGCGGCCCTCCGCCGCGGCGCTCGCGAGCGCGCGGGCCACGTCGCCCGCGCCCGCCTCCAGATCCAAGGCGGTGGTGACCCCGTCCAGCGCCTGGAGGCGCAGGGAGGGGATGGTCTGCGCGTGGCTGTGCAGGTCGACGAACCCGGCGGTGACGACGTGGCCGGACACGTCGAGCGTCCGTGCCGGGCGGAATCCGGACGACTCACCGACCGCGACGATCGTGCCGCCGCTGACGGCGACGTCCGCGACCGCGTCCAGGCCGGACTCGGGATCGACGACCCGCCCCCCGGCCAGCACCAGGTCGCAGTCGCGCGGCGGAGTCATCGGGAAGCGTCCTCTCCCCCACGGCGACCGAGGGGCGATCCAGGGAGCGAGCCAGAAGTGAGCCAGAAGGCGAGCCGGGGACGGCTGCCCGCACAAGGATCGAGGTATACGGTGTGCCCGGTGTCCGAACGCAGCAATATGACACCAAGGGAGTGATCGTGCAGGATTCCGGCGTCGAGTCTCCGCGGTTGTTGTCGGAGACCGACCTCGAACTCATCGACGCCCTCCAGATCAACCCACGGGCGAGCTGGGTGGACGTCGGGGCGGCGACCGGCGCGGACCCGGTGACGGCGGCGCGGCGCTGGCAGCGGCTGAACGGCACCGGGGAGGCGTGGACCACCGTCGCCCTGGGACGGCGCCAGATGCACGCGATGAGCATGGCGTTCCTGGAGATCGACTGCGAGGCCGGAGCGGCGGTCGAGGTCGCGGGCAGGCTCGCGACGGCGGGGCACCTCATCACCGTCCAGCACGTCGCCGCGGGTCACGACCTCTTCGTGATCGCCGTCGCCGCGTCGATGCCGGCGCTGGCGGACTACCTGCTCACGGACCTGCCGCGGGTGCCCGGCGTGGCGAAGGTGCGCACCCATCTCGCCACGCGCGTCTTCGAGGCGTCGTGCCGCTGGCGGCTGCGCGTGTTGTCGCCCAGGTCCGCGAGCGTGCTGACCAGGCGACCCGGGCCGCCGGAGTCCACCAGGGAGATGGACGAGATCGACCGGCGGCTCTTCAAGGCCCTGCTCGCGGACGGCCGCGCCGGTTACGCCGAGCTGGCGGGTGCCGTCGGCATGTCCGAGCGCACGGTGCAGCGGCGGCTGTCACGCCTGGTCGCGACCGGCGACATCGACTTCCGCTGCGACCTGGCGCGCGCGCACGCGGGCTGGCACTCCTCGGCGGTGTTGTGGCTGCGGATGCCGGACGGTCTGCTGGAGGAGACCGGCCGGGCGCTCCTCGACTGGCCGGAGACGCGGACGTGCGCGGCGCTCGCGGGTGCCCGCAACATGCTCCTCACCGTCGGCCTGCACGGGGTCTCCGACCTGCATCCGCTGGTGGTGCGCCTCGAGGAGCGGTTCCCGTACGTGAGCGTCGCCGACCGGCAGATCGTCCTGCGGCAGTCGAAGCTCTACGGGCGGGTGCTCGACCCCTTCGGCCGCTGCACGGGGGTCGTCCCGGTGGATCCGTGGAGCCTGTCGCCGCGTATCTGACGTTCAGCGCGGCTCGGGGATCACTCCCCCGCGGGCCTCCCGGCACAGGCCGGCCCGCAGGACGTCGGCCTCCCTGCGCCCCACCATCTGCAGGTCTCCGACGGCCAGCGCGGGCAGGCCGAGCGCGGACACGACGGACGTGATCCGGCCGACCTCGCCGCGCACGGCGGCCTCGTCGCATCCGACCCGCGGCGCGGGACCGCCGAGTGTCGGGGTGATCACGACGTCGATGCCCGACATCTCGGCCGAGAACCTGGCCCGGACGGCCGCGAGCTCCGCGACGGCCCCGCGGTATTCCCGATGGCCGATCCCGGCGGCGTCGTCCAGCTTCCGCCGCACGCCCGCGCTGTAGCTCGCGGCGTTCTTCGGATACGTGGCCTCGTGGGTGCGCCGGGCCTGCGCGCCCACGATCGTCCAGTACGGGGAGAGGATGTCGTACGGCAGGGCGATCTCGCGAACCTCGGCGCCCAGGTCCGCGAACTCCCCGGCCTGCGCGCACCCTTCGGCGACGCCGACGACCAGCCCCGACAGTGAGGAGGGCGGCGGGACGGCCTCCCCGGAGAGCGCCTGCCACACGCGCGCGCAGTCGGCGACCGACGTGGCCATCGGCCCGACCACGTCGAACATCGGAGCGAGCGGCGCGACCCCTTCGGCCGAAACGGCGCCGGCCCTCGGGCGCAGTCCGACGACGCCGCAGCAGGCCGCCGGGATCCGCACCGAACCTCCGGTGTCCGTACCGAGGCCGACCCGGGCGATGCCGGCGGCGAGCGCCGCCGCCGTGCCGCCGCTCGACCCGCCGGGGGCCAGGTGGTCATGGCGTGGGTTGCGCACATCGCCCCAGTGCGGGTTCTCGCTCGTGACGCCCCAGGCGAACTCGTGCTGGTTCGCCTTGCCGACCAGGAGCCCTCCGGCGCGTTCCAGCAGTTCGACGCACGGCGCGGTGGTCAGGGCCTCCTCGCTTCCGTACAGGACGGAGCCGCGGGTCGTGCGGAGACCGGCGACATCGATCATGTCCTTGACCACGAACGTCCAGCCCCACAGCTCGGGCGGTGTGGCGGGCACCGGCCGGTCGAGGCGCGCGAGCCGGTCGATGACCGGCTCGGCACCGGACTCGATGAGGATGTTGTGCTCGCGGTGGAGCCGAATGGCCTCGGCGGACCTGACGATCGCCGCCTCGTGTTCCATTTCCATGATCGGAATCTCCTGGGGAGTGTCTGGTGAACGCCGCCCGTCGCGAGCGCGGGTCGGCGCCGCCGCCGGTCAGACCGCCAGCGCGTCCAGCAGGGAGTGCAGGGACGCGGTCTCGCGCTCGGGGCGGACCAGGCTGAAGATACTGCGGCTGGTGTTCAGCCACGGCACGTCGGCGACCACGACGTCCCTGCCGTGCCCGCGCAGCGCGAGGTCGGTCACGAGGGCCGCGCCTATGCCCGCCTCGACCATCGTCAACGTGATCTTGAAGTCGTCGGAGTAGCAGGCCACCCGGGGGCGCAGGTTCCACCGGGCGAAGACGCTGTCGAAGAAGGAGGCGTCGCTGCTGCCCGGATGATGCATGATCCACGGCAGGTCGACGAGCTGCTCGACCCGGTAGGGCTCGAGGTCGAGCCAGTCGCGCGGGTGGACGATCTTGTAGCGGTCCTCGGCGATCCAGTGCCGCCCGAGTGCCGACGGCCAGGACAGGCCGGAGTTCCCCACCTGGTAGACGATCGCCGCGTCCATCTCGCCGCCGGCGCCCAGACGCGGGATGAGCTGGGAGGACTCGGCGACGGAGACCTTGATCCCGGCCCGGTCCTGCGGCTCCATCCGCCGCAGGACACCGGCCAGCACGTCGGCGAAGCTGGGAAAGATGCCCAGATGGATCTGGCCGCCGCTGTTCCTGTGCACGGCCTGGACGGTGGCGACCATGCGCTCGATGTCCATGAGCACGGTCTCCGCGTGCCTGGCCAGCACCTCGGCGGCGCTGGTGGGCAGCACGCTGTGGGCGGAGCGGTCGAACAGCTTCACGCCCATCTTCCGCTCCAGCGCGGCCATCTGCTGGGACACGGCCGAGGAGGTGTAACCGAGCCGGTTGGCGGCGGCGGCGAAGGACCCCAGCTGGACGACCTCACGGAGCGTGCGCAGGTGTTCCGGCTTCAGCATTAGCGTTCCTTATTCTCAGCGTCGCCAAATGTCGTGTTTATAGCGCTTCCGACTTCTTTTCGCCACTTCTACAGTGATGGCCACCGTTACTCGAGAGCCCTTGAGAGTCACATTGAGCATCCGCGTGTACCGAAACGCCGCCATCTACACAGGAGACAGCGGCACCCCGCCTGCCCAGGCCATGGCCGTGGACGGCGAGCTGCTGCTGGCCGTCGGCGGAGAGGCGGAGGTACGCGAGGCCGCGGGCGCGGGAGCCGAGCTGATCGACCTGGAGGGCGCGGCGGTGATCCCCGGGCTCTACGACGCCCACATCCACACCGCGCAGTACGCCCAGAGCCTGGACGCGGTGGACCTGCGCGACGTGCGCTCCCTGGACGACGCGCTGGCCAAGGTGGCCGCGCACGCGGCGCGGCTGCGACCGGGCGCCTGGCTGTTCGGCGGCCGGTGGAACAGCAACACCTGGGACCCGCCGGCGCAGCCGGACCGGTACGCGCTCGACTCGGTCTGCCCCGAACTCCCGGTCGCGCTGCCCAGCGTGGACGGCCACACGGTATGGGCCAACTCCGCGGCGCTGCGGCTGGCCGGCATCGACGCGAGCACCCCCGACCCCGTGGGCGGCGAGATCGTCAGGGACGCGGACGGGGAGCCCACCGGCATCCTGCGCGAGTCGGCCTCCTACCCGCTGCGCGGGCTGATGGTCTCCCCCGACCTGCGTGACCTGCTCCGCGCCGCGCAGGAGGACCTGCTCGCGCTCGGCCTGACCAGCGTGCACGACATCGACGGTGAGGACTGCCGCGCCGCCTACCTGGAGCTGCGCGACGCCGGCGAGCTGAAGCTGCGCGTGCACAAGTCGATCCCGATGATCCACCTGGAGGCCGCCATCGCCGAGGGCCGCCGTACCGGCCAGGGCGACGACTGGGTCCGTACCGGCCCTGTGAAGATCTTCAGTGACGGCGCGCTGGGCTCGCACACCTGCCACATGAGCGAGTCCTTCGCCGGCGAGCAGGGCAACGTGGGCATCGCGGTCACACCGTACGAGGACCTGGTCAGGCTGTTCGCCAGGGCCTCGGGGGCCGGCATCGCGGTGGCCACGCACGCCATCGGCGACCGGGCGGCCCACCTGGTCATCGACGCCTACGAGGCCGTCGGCCGTACGGCGGGGCTGCGCCACCGCATCGAGCACGCCCAGCACCTGCGGCCCGTCGACCTGGCCAGGATGGCGCGTCTGGGCATCGTCGCCTCGATGCAGCCCGTGCACTGCACCAGCGACATCGACCTGGTCGACTCCCTGCTCTCCGGGCACGAGCTGGCGTCCTACGCCTGGCGCGGGATGCTGAACGTCGGCGTCGCGCTGGCCTTCGGCTCCGACGCCCCGGTCGAGCACCCCAACCCCTTCGCCGCGCTGTACGCCGCGGTGACCCGTACCCGCACCGACGGCACCCCCGCCGGTGGCTGGCAGCCTGAACAGCGGTTGAGCATGGCCGAGGCCATCACCGCCCACACCCTGGGCGCCGCGTACGCCGCGGGCGAGGACGACCGCAAGGGTGTCCTCGCTCCCGGCAAGCTCGCCGACTTCATCGCGGTGGACACCGACCCCTACCGGGAGTCGCCTGACGCGGTACTGCGCACCAACGTCATGACCACCGTCGTCGGCGGCGAAGTCCGCTGGCAGCGAATCTGAAGGAGCACCCCCCGTTGAACACCCGGATCCTCACCACGCTCGCCGTCGGCGCGCTGCTCGCTGCCACCGCTGCCTGCGGCGCCCAGTCCCTGGACGACGACGGCGCGTCCGGCGCGTCCGCCACGGCCCCGGCCGTCGTCCTCGACCAGGCTCCCACCGAGGAGAAGGCGGCCGACGTCATCAACGCCATCACCCCGGACAAGGACCTCGCGGCCAAGGCGCCGGCGAGCCTCAAGTCCGGCGGGCTGAAGGTCGTCTCCTCCATCGGCTACCCGCCGATGGAACTGTTCGCCACCGACGGCAAGACGCCGATCGGTTTCGACCCCGCCCTGGCCCGGGCCATCGCCAGGAAGCTCGGCGTCAAGGTGACCATCACCGACGAGGAGTTCAACTCGCAGATCCCCGGCGTGCTGACCGGCCGCTACGACTTCGTCATCTCCTCGATGACCGACAACCCGGAGCGGCAGGGCCAGGTCACGTTCGTCGACTACGTGCAGGCTGGCGCGGGGATGCTGGTCAAGGCGGGCAACGCGGCCGGCATCACCGGGCCGAAGGACCTGTGCGGCAAGACGGTCTCCGTCGTCGACAACGGCTCCTCCATGGAGCTGGCCGAGAGCTACGACGCCGACTGCAAGAAGGACGGCAAGGCCGCGGTGAACGTCCTGAAGTTCCCCGGCGACACGGAGGCCATGCTCCAGGTGAGCAATGGTCGGGCGCAGGCCACCGTCACCGACTACGTGGTGGCCGCCTACAAGTCCGCCGATCCCAAGCTCGCCATGGAGGCGATCGCCCTCGAAGGCACCGAGAGCCCGTGGGGCATCGGGATGAAGCCGGACAACAAGGAGCTCATCGAGTCCGTCAAGGGCGCGCTGGACGCGCTCATCCAGAGCGGCGAGTACGGCAAGCTGCTCGCGGCGTGGAACCTCGACAAGCTGGCCGTCCAGTCCGCTGTGGTCAACGGCGGTAAGTGACCGTGCGGACCGAACCGATCACCGACGCGTCGGGCAGTCCGATCCCCGTCGCGCGGACCTGGCACTGGGGCCGCTGGCTGGCCGCGGCGGTCGCGCTGGCGGTCGCGGCCCGGCTGGCCTACCTCATCGTGGCCAACCCGAACCTGGACTGGGGCAAGGTCGCCGGGTACCTGTTCAACGAGCGAATCCTGAGCGGCGTCTGGGTCACCATCGAGATCTCGGTGCTGGCCACGGCCATCGGGCTGGTCCTGGGCGTACTGGTCGCGATCATGCGGCTGGCGCACAACCCGGTGCTGAGCGGGCTGGCCACGTTCTACATCTGGTTCTTCCGCGGCACGCCGGTGCTGGTGCAGCTCATCTTCTGGTACAACCTGGCGTTCCTGTTCCCCGAGCTGGTGCTCAAGATCCCGTTCACCATGATCGGCCTCAAGTGGGACACCAACCAGGTGATGACCGGCTTCACCTCGGCCATGCTCGGGCTGGGGCTGAACCTGGCCGCCTACTTCGCCGAGACCGTGCGCGCCGGGATCCAGGCCGTCGACCGCGGCCAGACCGAGGCGGCGTACGCGCTGGGCATGACGCCGGCCAAGCGGATGCGGGTCATCGTGCTGCCGCAGGCGCTGCGCATCATCATCCCGCCGACCGGCAACGAGTTCATCTCCATGCTGAAGACCACCTCGCTGGTCTACGTGGTCGCCGGGCACGACCTGATGACCAACGCCAGCCAGATATACAAGGCGAACAACCTGATCATGGAGCTGCTGATCGTGGCGAGCCTCTGGTACATGCTCATGACCGCCGTGGCGACCTTCCTGCAGGGCCGGCTGGAGCGCCGCTTCGGCTCCGACGCCGTACGGCTGGTGCGCGGGGGCGGCCTGGCGGCCAGGATTCTGCCGAAGGTGGCCGCGTGAAGCCCGCCGCGAACCCCGGTGCGGACCCGGTCGTGGATTCCGTTCCGGACCCGGTCGTGCGGGCGTCGGGCGTCCGGATGAGCTACGGCGACGTGCAGGTGCTCAACGGCGTGGACTTCACCGTGGCCGCCGGCGAGGTGAGCTGCGTCATCGGCCCGTCGGGCTCGGGCAAGTCCACGTTCCTGCGTTGCCTCAACGGCCTGGAGCCGGTGCTCGGCGGCAGCCTGCGGGTGCTCGGCGAGGAGGTGGGCCACACGCTGCGCGACGGCAGATACCACCCATGGACGCCCAAGGAGTTCGCCTCCTTCCGCAGGAACATCGGCATGGTGTTCCAGCGCTTCAACCTCTTCGCCCACCAGAGCGCGCTGGAGAACGTCGCCTGCGGCCCCGTCCACGTGCTGGGCACCCCGACGGATCGGGCGCGGGTGCTGGCGATGGAGCATCTGGAGCGGGTGGGCCTGGCCGACCACGCGCACAAGCGGCCCCACCAGCTCTCCGGCGGCCAGCAGCAGCGGGTGGCCATCGCCAGGGCGCTGGCGATGAACCCGGCGCTGATGCTGTTCGACGAGCCGACCTCCGCGCTGGACCCGGAGCTGGTCGACGAGGTTCTGGAGGTCATGAAGGGCCTGGCCGCCGATGGGATGACGATGGTCGTGGTGACCCACGAGATCGCCTTCGCCAGGGAGGTCGGCGACTGGCTGACCTTCTTCGCCGACGGCGTGGTCGTCGAGCGGGGCCGGCCCGGCGAACTCCTGGCCGCTCCGGCCCACGAACGGACCCGGGCGTTCCTGTCCAGCGTGCTCGGCTCGAAGGAGCGCCAGGAACCCTAGGTGACCGGTGCCGACGACACCGAGCGCATCACGACGCGGCAAGCGTGGCGACACGCGGCAACACGCGGCAAAACACGGCAACACGTGGAGAAGGCCCGGAACTCTGAGGGGGCCGGGACGCCTTACTGCGCCCCGGCCCCCTCAGAGCCGTGCGTGCCACTCGTCGCGGCGCACGGCTCAGGCAAGCCCCGGTGGGTGGTTCAGGGTTCGTTGTGCTGGTCTCCTGCGTTGGCGGGCGAGGAACCCGCGATGGCGGAGGAGTGCACGAGGCGGGTCGGGTTGCCGTCCCGTGATCCGGGCCGCGCCCCCTACGCGGAGAACGCGAGTTCGGCGAAGGCTTCGAGCTGCTCCAGATAATGGGCGAGCGACTCGTGCTTCACGGTGAGGTTGATGCGGGTGCCTCCCGCGCCGGCGGCGGTCTCGAGGAGTTCGGCGACCCTGTCGGGGGCGTTCAGGGCGTCGACGCGCCGGCTGGGGGTGAAGACCACGTCGAAGTCCGGGGGGAGTTCCACGGAATCGAGCATCTGGCGCAGCTTCTCCGGCGACGGGCCGTGGAACGCCTGGGGGGCGGGGGCCCAGCCGTCAGCGAGGCTGGTCGCGCGGCGCAGGGCGCGCATGCTGTGGCCGCCGACCCACAGCGGGACCTTGTCCTGGACGGCGTGCGGGTCGATCACCACCTCCTTGAACGAGAAGTACGGGCCGTCGTAGGACGCGATGCGGGTGGACAGGCACGCGCGCAGGGCACGTAGAGCGTCGTCGGCGCGGGCTCCGCGGTCTTCGAAGGGCTTGCCCAGCAAGTCGAACTCGGCGCGCAGGCTGCCCACGCCCAGGCCGAGGATCAGCCGGCCGCCGCTGAGGTAGTCGAGGGTTCCGAAGCGCTTGGCCAGCTCAAGCGGGTGGTAGAAGGGCAGGACCAGCACGTACGGCAGGAAGCGCAGCCGTTCGGTATGCCCCGCGAGGAACGAGAACGTCGCGAGCGGGTCGTAGAAGCGCTCGCGTTGGGGGACGCCCTGCGGCACGGCGACGTGGTCAGGGCAGGTCATGAAGTCGAACCCGAGGCGGTCGGCGGTCTTGGCGACCTGGAGCAGTTCGGGAACCCCGGCGTGCTCCTCCCATGCGGGGCGGTTGCCGGAGAGGGCGAGGATGGGGGAACTGATACCGACTTTCATGAGTCCGCCTTCCCAGAGGTGATGCGCTGTCGAAGCTGGATGAGAGGGTCCTGGTCGTCATGCCGTCCCGAGGGCCCGTCGCCCTCCTTGGCCATGAAGCGGCCGACCTCGGATCTGGTCCACTCGCGGACCGCCCAGCGCTCGGAGATGGCCCACCGGCCGTCCCGGTAGTTCATGTGATCGACGAAGCGCACCCCGCTGGTGAAGTTGGCGCGGGCGCTGTCGGCCGGCTCGCCCCAATGGACGGAAGTGCCGTACGTCTCCGAGACCGCCGCGTCTCCGTACAGTTCGACCAGGTGGTTACCCAGGATGTGCATGGTCCCGCCGGTCCGGGCGCGGGCCCGGAGCTTGGGTTCGACCCAGGCGAGGTACTCCTCGACAGGCCCCGTGAAACCGGTGTGGTGGTCGATCGCGTCGGGGTGGTACGCCGAGCGCACCAGATCCATGTCGAGCCGGTCGACGCCCCGGCAGTACCGCAGGACGACCTCGTGGATCTCCTGCCGATCCGACCACTCCGAACGCTGCCGCGCCACGGTTTCCCTTTCGGTCCGTTGTTCTTCTGCGCAGGTTAGGGAGCCTCGCCGGGTATCGGCGGCGGAGTCCCGTTGATCGGAAGCGGCCGGGGAACGGTCGTCATGGAACGGCGAAGAGCCCGGCGCGTTCCAGGTGCCGACCGCCGCGCTGCCCCACAGGGGCTCGGGAGCTTCGCCGATCGACGCGGCGTTCTCGCTGGCGAGAGAGTTATTTGTTAAGAAACTTGACAGATGGCGCCGCCGATCCCGACCATGTACCCACGCGGATCCGTGCACTCATCCGGCTCACTGGCAAGGAAGTCCGCCGGCGATGTCACCGGCGGACCATCACCCGTACCCACCCCCCTCGATCGGCGCGGAAGCGCCGATCACTCCTGGTTCGGGAGACCGTCATGCGAAACCGAACATCGCGCCTGCTGACGCTGGCAGTATCGCTACTGCTGGCGGCCATGGGAGCGCTCATCACCCAGATGCCGGCCAACGCGGCCAACCTGCTCGAGAACGCGGGCTTCGAGACCGGAACCCTCGCGCCCTGGTCCTGCACCGGCGGGCTGGGGTCGGTGGTCGGCTCGCCGGTCCGCTCCGGCACGAAGGCGCTCGCCGGCGCGGCGAGCGCCTCCGACACCGCCCAATGCAGCCAGACCGTGACCGTGCGGCCGAGCACGGCCTACACCCTGAGCGCCTGGGTCCGCGGCAACTACGTCTACCTCGGCGTGAACGGCGGCGGATCCACCTGGACCCCGTCGGCGACGGCGTACACACAGCTCACCGTTTCCTTCACCACCGCGGCCGCCCAGACCACCGCCGTGATCTACCTGCACGGCTGGTACGGCCAGGGCACCTACTACGCCGACGACGTGAGCTTCGACGGTCCGGGAGCCTCGCCGTCGCCCTCGGCCTCGGCCTCCCCTTCGCCGTCGGCGTCCCCCTCTCCCTCGGCGTCCCCGTCGGCGTCGCCCTCGCCGTCCGCCTCTCCCTCGGCCTCGCCGACGGACACGACGTGCGCGGTGAAGTCCCGACCGGCGGGCAAGGTCATCCAGGGATACTGGGAGAACTGGGACGGCGCGTCGAACGGCGTGCACCCGCCGCTCGGCTGGATTCCGATCACCGACCCCCGCATCCAGGCCCACGGCTACAACGTGATCAACGCGGCGTTCCCGGTCATCCGCTCCGACGGCACCGTCCTGTGGGAAGACGGCATGGACTCCACCGTGAAGGTCGCCACACCGGCCGAGATGTGCCAGGCCAAGGCCGCCGGCGCCACGATCCTGATGTCCATCGGCGGAGCGACCGCCGGCATCGATCTCAGCTCCAGCACCGTCGCCGACCGCTTCGTCGCGACCGTCGTGCCGATCCTCAAGAGGTACAACTTCGACGGCATCGACATCGACATCGAGACCGGCCTCAGCGGCAGCGGCAACATCAACCAGCTGTCCGCCTCCCAGGCCAACCTCATCCGCATCATCGACGGCGTGCTCGCCCAGATGCCCGCGGGCTTCGGCCTGACCATGGCCCCGGAGACGGCGTACGTCACCGGCGGCAGCGTCACCTACGGCTCGATCTGGGGCGCGTACCTGCCGATCATCAAGAAGTACGCCGACAACGGCCGCCTGTGGTGGCTGAACATGCAGTACTACAACGGAAGCATGTACGGCTGCTCCGGCGACTCCTACTCCGCCGGGACGGTGCAGGGCTTCACCGCCCAGACCACCTGCCTGAACAACGGCCTGGTCATCCAGGGCACCACGATCAAGGTCCCCTACGACAAGCAGGTCCCCGGCCTGCCCGCCCAGTCCGGGGCCGGGGGCGGCTACATGGCGCCCTCCCTGGTGAGCCAGAGCTGGAACAGCTTCAGCGGCGGCCTCAAGGGTCTGATGACCTGGTCCATCAACTGGGACGGGTCGAAGGGCTGGACCTTCGGCGACAACGTCAGGAGCCTGCAGGGGCGCTGACCGTACGCGATGGCCGCCCCCGAGCGATCGGGGGCGGCCTTCACCCGACCTCGCGCCGTACGGCCGGCTCGACGCCCACGCGCACCGCCGCGACGGTGGCGCAGGGTTGCCGAACCACGCGCGCGGTGCGTCGAACCCCGCGCTTGTGGCGGCACGAACAAATCGCGGGTGCGCCTGTCGGCGGGGCGATAGAGTCGGGCCTCATGCCGGAAATGTCGCGTGTGCTTGCCGTACAGAACGAGACGAACGGGCGGCCTGGGCGGTTCGGGGAATGGCTGGAGGCCGCCGGGGTCGCCGTCGACGTGGTCACCGCCTTCGACGGGTCGCTTCCCCCGTCGCGGCTGGAGCACGACGGCCTGATCGTGCTCGGCGGCGGTTACCTGCCGGACGACGACGACAAGGCGCCCTGGCTGCCGGCCACCCGCGCCCTCGTCGAGCAGGCCCTCACCCGGTCGGTGCCGTTCTTCGGCATCTGCCTCGGCGGGCAGATGCTGGCCTCGGTCGGCGGCGGGAAGGTCCAGGGCGACGCCGGGGCGCCCGAGCACGGCAGCACGTCCATCACCCTGAGGGCCGAGGCGGCGGACGACGTGCTCTTCGGCGGGCTGCCCGCCGCTGTCCCGGCGATCGAGAACCACATCGACGCCATCACGGCCCTACCGCCGGGCGCGGTCTGGCTGGCCGAGACCGAACGCTGCCCCTACCAGGCCTTCCGGCTGGGCGACCGCGCCTGGGGCGTGCAGTTTCACCCCGAGGTGGGGCCGGAACGCATCCAGCGGTGGGACGGCGAATACGCCCGCCGGCGAGGTCTTGACGTCGACGAGCTGTACTCCGCCGCCGTGACCGACGACCCGCTCTCGCGGGCCGCCTGGAGTGAGGTGGCCTCCCGTTTCGCCACCGTGGTCAAGGAGAGCCGTCCATAGAGCGTGACTGATGATTCGGCGTGGCAGCGTTCGACCAGGTCGCGCCGGCGGTGCGGTCGACCACGTTCCAGGTCTCACCACGGACGACCGACTGCCGGCGTGATTATTTGTCGACACGCTCTGGTGGCACACCGCGTTGGGGCGGATGCTTCGTTCATGGGCGACTTACCTCTCTCGTACTCCTGCGGCACCTCCGATGTCCCCCTGCTCGGAGAGACGATCGGGGCGAATCTCGAACGCACGGTCGCGCGCTTCGCTGATCGCGAAGCCCTGGTGGAGGTGGCGACCGGGCGCCGCTGGACCTACGCCGAGCTCGACGCCGCGGTGAACGAGGTCGCGCTCGGACTGATGGCCGGCGGCGTCGGCAAGGGCGACCGGGTCGGCATCTGGGCGCCCAACTGCGCCGAGTGGGTGCTCGTCCAGTACGCCACCGCGAAGATCGGCGCCATCCTCGTCAACGTCAACCCCGCCTACCGCGGCCACGAACTGGCCTATGTGGTGAGACAGTCCGGCATGCGGCTGCTGATCAGCGCGGTCGCGCACCGGACCAGCGACTACCGGGCGATGATCGCCGAGATCGGGTTCACGGACGTCGTGTTCATCGGCGAGCGCGGATGGGACGAACTCGTCGAGAACGGCAGGCGGAGCAATCCGACGGCGCTGCGGGAACGGGCGGCGACGCTGACCTTCGACGACCCGATCAACATCCAGTACACCTCGGGCACCACGGGCTTCCCCAAGGGCGCCACGCTGTCGCATCACAACATCCTGAACAACGGCTACTTCGTGGCCGAGTCAGTCGGCTACACCGAGGCCGACCGGGTCTGCCTGCCGGTTCCGCTGTACCACTGCTTCGGGATGGTCATGGGCAACCTGGGCGTGACCTCCCACGGCTCGTGTATCGTGCTTCCCGCGCCCGGCTTCGACCCCGAGCTCACGCTGCGCGCCGTCGAGCGGGAGCGCTGCACCTCCCTGTACGGCGTGCCCACCATGTTCATCGCCGAACTCGGCCATCCGGACTTCGCCTCCTTCGACCTGTCCAGCCTTCGTACCGGGATCATGGCCGGTTCGCCCTGTCCGGTCGAGGTGATGAAGCGCGTCGTCTCCGAGATGAACATGAGCGAGGTGGCGATCTGCTACGGCATGACGGAGACCTCCCCCGTGTCGACGATGACGCGCCGGGACGACGGGCTCGCCCGCCGTACCGAGACGGTCGGGCGGGCGATGCCGCACATCGAGGTCAAGATCGTCGACCCCGCGTCGGGCCTGCCGGTGCCCCACGGCGAAGCCGGGGAGCTGTGCACCCGTGGCTACTCGGTCATGCTCGGGTACTGGGCGCAGCCGGACGCCACCGCCGAGGCGATCGACGCCGCCCGCTGGATGCACACCGGCGATCTGGCGATCATGGATGCCGAGGGCTACGTCACCATCGTGGGCCGGATCAAGGACATGGTGATCCGCGGCGGCGAGAACGTCTACCCGCGCGAGATCGAGGAGTTCCTCTACACCCACCCCGACGTCGCCGACGTCCAGGTGATCGGCGTGCCCGACCAGAAGTACGGCGAGGAGCTCATGGCCTGGATCATCATGCGGCCGGGGGCCGAGCCGCTCACGACCGAGCGGATCAAGGAGTTCTGCGCCGGGCGCCTCGCGCACTACAAGATCCCCCGTTACGTCCACGTGGTGGACGCGTTCCCCATGACGGTCACGGGAAAGATCCGCAAGGTGGAGATGCGGGAAAGCGCCCTCGACATCCTCGGCCTGCACGACGCGGCCCGCGTCCGGCACGCGTGAGCGGTCGGTTCGCGGCACCGGATTCCTCCGTGGAGAGTCTCACCACAGGTCGAGATCGGCCGTCTCCTCGATTCCCGCCTGGCGGGAGATCATCTCTCTGACGGCGGCCTGATAAAGGGAATGGCTGAGCCTGGCCAGGGCACGGGCGGCGGCCAGTTCGTCGCCGATCTCCGGGACCGACTGGTCGTCCGGACTGCGGCGGGCATGGCCCGTGCCTGAGACGCTGACGCCGTCCACGACGGCCAGCGCGGCCTGTGCGTAGGTGTCGTCGCCGTGCTCGGTGATGTCGACGGTGACGTTCCAGCGCTTGTCGGTCATCGTTGTCCTCCTTGGCGGGAGGCGTTCTCCTCCCTGGTGAGAGGCGCCTCGTCCGTCCTCGGCCGAGAGCGTCCCGGCCGAGGACGGGGTCCGGGAGCGAGCCGCCCCCGGACCGACCTCGTGAGCGCTCCTCACGAAGTGAGCACGACGTCGGCCACTCCCGGCACCGTGCGGGCGATGACCTCGGCGATCCGTGCCGACCTGTCGTCCAGGTCACCGCCGTGCAGTTCGACGACTCCGTCGTGTACGGCCACCCGCCACTCCGTCGTCTCGAACGAATCCCGCAGCGCCGTGAGGACGTCGTCGCGGATCCTCTCGTCACCGTGGGCGAGCATCCCCATCAGGTCGCGCCTGCTGGCGATGCCCACGACGTCGTCGCCGCGTACGACCGGGACGCTCTTCACTCCGGTCGAGATCATCAGATCCACGAGTTCCAGGACGTCGGCGTCCTCCCTGACGGTCCTGACGTTCGGCGTCATGACCTCCTCGACCCCCACGGACTGCGGCGAGTCCGGTGGGGCCGAGGGACGGAGGTAGGCCCTGGGGTCCGCTTCGAACTCTCCACGCAGGAGGTCCATCTCGCTGACGATCCCGACCATCCGGCCGTTCCCGTCGACCACCGGCGCCGCCGTGATGTCCTGCTCGTAGAGCAGGTGGATGGCCTGTTTGACGCTCCACGTCCGCGGCAGCGTCACCACCGGCGCGGTCATCATCTCCCGGACGAGCATCGCGACCACCCCCTACTCCATCCCACCCCTGACGGTCCTCCTCCCCCAGGGGCGAAGGTCCTTCGCCTCCGCCCAGCGCCGGAGCGGCTCGGCCCGCCGCCTCAGTTCACGGGGAAGAGCGCGCCGGTCACCAGGTGACGGGCAGCGCGTCCAGGCCGTAGACGATCGCGATCTTCCGGAAGGCGACGTCCTCCGCCGGTACGGCCAGGCGCAGGCCGGGGAACCGGCGCACCAGAGCCGGATAGGCGATCCGCAGCTCCATCCGCGCCAGCGGGGCGCCGACGCAGCGGTGGATGCCGTGTCCGAAGGCCAGGTGCGACCGGAAGTCCCGGGACGGGTCGGCGGTGTCCATCTCCGGACCGAGGGCCGGGTCGCGGTTGGCCGCCGACAGCGAGCACAGGACCATCGAGCCCCGGGCGATGGGCTGGCCCGCCAGGACCAGGTCTTCCCGCGCGAACCGCGGGAAGGCGACCTGGACCACGGTCATGTAGCGCAGCAGCTCCTCCACCACCTGCTCGACGTGGTCGTCCCGGTCACGGACCAACGCCAGGTGCTCGGGATTGTCGAGCAGCCACAGCGCGCCGAGCGCGAGCATGCTGGTGCTGGTGTCGTGCCCGCCGGTCAGGAGCCCGTCGACCAGGCTGGCGAGTTCCCGGTCGCTGATCTCGTCGCCGTGCTCGCGGATCAGCCCGCCCAGCAGCCCGTCACCGGGGCGGAGCCGTTCTCTGGCGACCAGGTCGGTGAGGTAGGACATCGTGTCGTTGATGGCCTGCAGCGACGCCTCGGGGCCCGCCGAGAAGTCGAACCTGTCGGTACTCAGCCGCAGGAAGTCCGCCTGCTCCTCGTACGGCACGCCGACCAGCTCGCACACCACGAGCGAGGGGATGGGGAGCGCGAAGTGGCGGACCAGGTCGGCCCCCGGCCCCTCTTTCTCCATGGCGTCGAGCTGGTGCTCGACGATGGCGCCGATCCGGGGCTCCAGCCGCTGGAGCCGCCGCATGGTGAACTCGGGCGTGAGCATCCGCCGGAGCCGGGTGTGCTCGGGCGGGTCGCGGAAGCCGAGGCCGCCGGGGTCCTCCTGGTTGGAGCCGGCGGCGATGATGTTGCCGAAGTCGTTGCTGAACCGGGTGCTGTCCCCGAGGACGGCGCGGACGTCCTCGTAGCGGGTGACCAGCCAGACCGTCGAGCCGTCGGGCATCGGCAGGGGGTGCACAGGACGCTCGGCCCGGATCTGGGCGAGCTCGGCGACCGGGTTCATCCCCTCGCGCAGGAACTGCACGAGCGGGAACTCGGTTTCGGACATGGTGGTGTTCCTATCGTCATGTGATCGCACGGCTGATGAGCCGGGCACGCGGCAGCCGGGAACGAACGCGCGCGATCGACGCGGCGCGCACGCCTCCGGTGAGAGGGGTGGCTACCGCGGGTCCGGAGGACCACGCCGACGGATCGAATGTCGGAGATTCTCGGAGATCAGCGGCCGAGGGGAGCTTTGGGAGAACCCCACGGCCGGTACCGGCGGCGTGCGAACCGAGGTGCGCAGCAGCCGGCCGAAACTGCTGTCCAGCATGTCGAGCAGCGCCCACAGCACCGCCTCTCCGCGTGCCAGGCACAACGCGGTCATGCCGATCGCCCACCCGTGCATGAGCAGCATGCTCACGCTCGGCATGAGCCCGGAATGAACGTGTGCCTGGGCCGGCTCAGGCATCGACGCGTGCACCAGAGTGAACATCACGTGGAGCAGCAGTTGCAGGCATCCCAAGAACGGAAGGATCACCCGCAACGTGCGTTCGCGCCCGGTCAGGGGAAACACGCTGACGAAGGAGATGCCGAGGCCGCCGAACACGCTCGTCTGGGAGAGAGCGGCGCCGGCGAAAGCATGCGCCATCGCACTCAGACCGACACACGCCACGGCGAACGCCATGGCCCGGACGATGCGGAAGGGCAATGCCGCAGACATAACTCCGCAATCATTCCACATGGCGCTGCCAAGATCCCCCCGGTCGGAAGGCGAGGCGGGGAGCGAATCGTCACCCCCGCAGGCGAATCGCGTCGATCTCGGCGGCAGCGAGATGGCCAGTAGGCCACGCCGGGTTTTCGGCCCCGGGCTTTCGACCTCGGGTTTTCGGCCGCGCGAACGGTGTCGGAAATCGTCCGCGAATCGGGGCTCAATGTCGGTTTTCGGCGGTGTCGGGGGTGCCGGCTGGCCCGAGGACGGCGACACGGCGCAGGGTGGCGCGGTAACAACCGACCTCGGCGTGCCACGCCGCAAGAGAGGGTTTCCTTGAACGTTTCGAGTGGGGGGACGGGGGCCGCGCGCAGGAGGAGGATCACGATCACGCTGGCCTGTGCGGGGGTCTTCGTCGCCTATCTGCCGGTGGTCACCGTCGCGGTGAGCCTGCCGGCGATCCAGCGGGCGCTGGGTGCGTCCACCGCGCAGCTGTCGTGGGTCTCCGACGCCTTCGTACTGCCGGTTGCCGCGTTGATCCTGACCGCGGGGGTGTTCGCGGATGTGCACGGCCGCAAGAAGATCTACCAGGTGGGCTTGGCGTTGTGCGCGGCGGGCGCGGTGGTGGCGCTGTGTGCCCGTTCGGTCCAGGTCGTGTGGGTCGGGCAGGCGCTGGCCGGTGCGGGGGCCGCGGCGCTGCTGCCGGTGACGTTGGCGCTGATCAGTCACGTGGTGCCGGATCCGCGCGAGCGCGGTAAATACATCGGTTTGTGGACGACCTGCATGATGGCGGCCATGGCGGTGCCCCCGTTGATCGCCGGGGTGATCCTCCAGCATGTGGAGTGGCGGTGGATCTTCCTGTTGCCGGTGCCGGTGTCGCTGCTGACCATGGCGGTCGCCGCACGGCTGTTGGACGAGTCGCGAGCGCCCGGGACACGCCGGCTGGACTGGCCTGGGCAGTTCACCGCCGCGGCGGCGATCACGGCGTTGATCTACGGAGTGATCGAGGGCGGTGCCGAGTCGTTCTCTCATCCCCGGGCGGTCGCGGCGCTGGCGGTGGCCGTGGTGAGCGCCGCCGCGTTCGTGGTGGTGGAGACGCGCAGCACCTCTCCCATGCTGGACCTGTCGCTGTTCCGCAGCCCGGCCTTCGCCGCCTCCACGCTGGCCGCCCTGATCAGCTTCCTGGGGCTGATCGGCTTCTTCTTCGTCCTGAGCCTGTACTTCGGTCTGGTGCAGCAGCTGAGCACCTTCCAGTCCGGTCTCCGCATGGTGCTGGTCAACGTCGTGTCCATGCTCTTGGGCGTCGTGATGGGCCGCGTGATGCGCCGCGTGTCGGCCCGGGTGCTCATCACGGCCGGCCTGCTGGTCACGGCGGGCGCGCTGCTGTGCCTGACCACGATCGGCACGGACACGTCGTTCTGGTCGGTGGCCTGGCGCCTCGCGCTGCTGGGACTGGGCCTCGGCATCGCCTTCCCGTGCCTCACGAGCACCGCCGTCGCCGCGGTGCCCCCGCACCGGGCCGGCATGGCGGCCGCGGGCAACAACGCCTTCCGGCAGGTCGGTGGCGCGTTGGGACCGGCCGTTCTGGGAGCTCTGCTGACCGTTAAGGCGATCGACGCCCTGCCCGGCCACCTCGCCGACGCGGGCCTGACCGGCGCGCGGGCACGGCACATCCTGGAAACCGCCGACGCGGGCGGGCTCGGCGCGGTGGCCCGGCTGCCCCTGGGCGCGGACACCGGCCGTGCCCTGGGCGCGGTGTCCGAGGCGTTCCTCGACGGCCTGCGCCAGTGCCTGACCATCTCGGCGGTCCTGCTGGTCCTCGCCGCTCTGGCCGCCGCGGTCCTGCTGCGACGCCCGCGGCCGGTCACGGCGCCCGTCGCCGTCGGCTCTCGACCTGCGCCGTGAGAGCGGGGCCGGGGCCGCCCCCGGCCCCGGGCCTGGCCCCGGCGCGCATCTCGGCTGGCCGGGGCGCCTACGATGGCACCCACCGGCCTCCATACGTCCCTCGCAGGCGACGCTGTGCCACGTTTCCGCCCGTGCAGGAGAAACCCCGTTGTGCCCCAGACACTCGATGTGCTCGACCTGAAGCTGCTGCAGGCGCTGGAACTCGACGGGCGGGCGCCGTTCAGCCGGATCGCGCAGGTGCTGGGAGTCTCCGACCAGACCGTCGCACGCCGGTTCAGGCGGCTGCGCACCACAGCACGTCTGCGTGTGACCGGCATGACCGACGACAGCCGCCTGGGCCGGGCCGGCTGGATCGTCCGGCTCGGTTGCACCCCCGACGTGTCGGTGCGCCTGGCCTCCGCGCTCGCCAGACGCCCCGACACCCAGTACGTCGATCTGGTCTCCGGCGGCACCGAGGTGCTGTGCGCGATGAGGCCGCGCAGCCGGCAGGAGCGCGACGAGCTGCTCCTTGAACGCCTCCAGCGCACCCCGCGCGTCACCTCGGTCAGCGCCCACTGCATCCTGCACTCCTTCTACGGAGGCCCGTTCGGATGGCTGCGCAAGACCAGCGCGCTCGAGCCGGACGAGGAAGCCGCGCTGCGCGCACCGGCTGCCGCTCCCGCCGCGGCGCCGGTCGTGCTGGATGCCGCCGACGAGGCGCTGCTGGGCGCGTTGCGAAGTGACGGCCGTGCCACGCTCACCGAGTTGCAGGCGGCCACCGGCCAGTCAGAGGCCGTGGTCAAGCGGCGTCTGGACCGGTTGCGTGCCACGGGAGTGCTGTATTTCGCCGTCGAGTACGACCACGAACCCTTGGGACACGGTGTCGAGGCGATGTGCTGGCTGACCGTCGCGCCGCACGCGCTCGCCGAAGCCGGCCAGGCGCTCGCGGGCCACCCCGAAGTACGTTTCGCGGGGGCCATCACCGGCGAGGCCAACCTCGCCGTCTCGGTGCTCTGCCGCACCACCGGCGACCTGTACGCCTACCTGAGCGAGAAGGTCGGCGCCCTGCCCGGCGTCCAGACGGTGGAGACCGCCCTCGTCCTCCGCCGGGTCAAGGCCCTCACGTACGAACGTGGTTGACGTCGACAGGACCACCCCGACCGGGTTCAGTCTTTCGGGCGGGCGAACAGTTCGAGGTGGGAGCACCGGACGTCCCGTCGGCCGGGACCCGGCCCCGCGCCCGCCCCCGGGACGCCGGGGGACGGCGAGAGACGGCGGGGGACGCCTAGGGACCCCCAGGGACGGCCGGCCGACCGGTCGTGTCCGGCCACTCGGTCGTGTCCGGCCGACCGGCCAGGATCTCGGCGGAGTCCGTGAGGCGCAGCTTCCTGCGTACGCGCTCGTAGAACGTGGTGAGACCGAGCCGCACGACGTGGACGGCGGCGGGCCGGGGCCGGATGCCGATGTGCTCCCCCGGCGCGGCGTGACCCGCCACCCTCCCGTCGACCTCGACCGCGAGCCTGCCGCTGGTGGGCAGGACGGCCAGCGAGAGAGTGTCCCGGAGGGAGAGCACCACTCCGCGGTTGTGCGCGGAATGCGGGGACGCGGGCGTCACGAGCAGGGCCTCGACCTCGGGGTTCACGATCGGCCCCCCGGCGGAGAAGCTGTACGCGGTGGAACCGGTCGCGGTGGCCACGATGACGGCGTCGCCCGCGTAGCCGATGAACGGCCGGCCGTCGACGTGCACCGCCACGACGGCGGTTCTGTGCCCGGGTACGCGTACCAGCGCGACATCGTTGAAGGCGGTCACGACCTGTGAACCCAGATCGGCGTCGATGGCCAGTCGGGGCTCGATGGTGAAGTGCTGGGCGTCGATGGCCGAGAGCGCGCCGGGCAGCTCGGGCACGTCGACCTCGGCCAGGAAGCCGAGCTTGCCCACGTTCACGCCGAGGACCGGGGCACGCTGCCGATCGGCCAGCCGCATGGCCCTGAGCATGGTGCCGTCTCCGCCGAGGCTGACGATCAGATCCGATCGCCGACCGAGCTCCTCGGCCTTCACCGAGATCACCTCGCGGTCGAGCCGGCCGACCTCGTCCTGGACGCCGAGGACCTCGGCGTCCCTGCGGGCGGCCCAGTCCAGGACCGCGGTGACCGCTTCGGAGCAATTTCGCAGCGGGTGCAGAACCAGGCCGACCGAGCGCATCACAGCGAGCCTCCGTAGTGAAGCCAGAGCCTCGGGCACCGCCCGTGTCGTGAGAGAACGCTCAGCCTGCCGCCTGTCCCACGGCGCCGCGCGGCTCCTGCTTCTCGCCCGCCGCTTCGAGACCTCCTGCCTGGCAGGCTTCCCACGTTCCCGTACGGACGAGTAGGGACAAGTCTAGTCGTGCCCTTTCGGCCGCCCACCGGCGCTCGTGGCGTCGGTTCGGCATTCCACCGCGAAAAACCCCCGAACGATGTAATCGGGACGGATGCGGAGGGACTACTGGGTGTGGACGATCCCGAAGAGCGATTCACCGACCTCTACGACCGGCATTACCGGGCCGTGCTCGGCTACGCGCTGCTGCGCGCCGACCGGCAGACCGCCGAGGACGCGACGGGCGAGACCTTTCTGATCGCCTGGCGTCGCCTCGACGACATGCCGGACCCGCCGCTGCCGTGGCTGCTCGGTGTGGCGCGCAACCTGCTGCGCAAGCAACGGCACGCCGGGCTGCGCGGCAGGGAGCTCGCCGCCGGGCTCGCGGAGCTGGCCCCGGAATCGGACGGGGACGTCGGCGAGCGGGTCGCCGAACGCGAGGCGGCCCTCGCCGTGCTCGCGGCGATGCCGGAGCGAGACGCGGAGGCCGTGATCCTCGCCAGTTGGTACGGCCTCGCTCCCAAGGACGCGGCGCGGGCGGCCGGATGCTCCGCCCGCGCCTTCAACGTCCGCCTGCACCGCGCCCGCCGCCGGCTCGCCGAGGCGTTGCGCACCACCGACAAGACCCTCCAGGAGCAGACGTGACCCATCCCGTTGACGATCTGGTCGCCGAACTGCGGCCGGACGAGTACACCGGCGCCGCCTACCAGCGCAGGCGGGAGGCCGACCTGGCCCGTGCCTTCGCGACACCCCGCCGCGCCCCCCGCTGGACGGACCGCTTCGCGACGCCGTACCGGCGGACCGGCCTGGCACTCGCCGGCGGCGCGCTCGCGATGGCCGCCGCCGCGACGGTCACCGCGTCGGTCACCCTGTCGGCCACCATGTCGGCCACCGCAGGGGGCGCCGGCCCGCTCGGCGGACAGGACGCCCGCCCCGGCGTGACCTCCTCGATCAGCACGGCCGCCGACGACGCCAGGGACGCGCCGTCGCCGATCCGGCTGGAGCCGCGCGCCTTCCTGCTGGCCGGGGCCGAGACCGTGCTGCGGGAGCAGCCCGCCGACGGACGTTACCGGTACGAGCGCACCCGGACGTTCGAGCCGGTCGACCGGTACGGAGCTCTGGTGGCGCACACCGACGAGAGCTGGTACGACGGCCGCGGGGGCCGAACCAGCTCCAACCAGGACGTCGAGGTCGTGTTCGACTCCGCCGGCGACAAAGCCCGGTGGCAGGCCGCGGGCTCACCGTCGCTCTGGTCCGGGAAGCCGTCGACCGACGATTTCTCGAAGATCTCCCTCTCGTGGTCGATCGGCAGGAAGTCCCTGACGATGAACCGGCTCCACGCGCTGCCGGAGACCGCCGCCGGGCTGGAGAAGTGGCTCCACCAGGCCCACACGGAAGGGTCGTTCCCCGACTTCGTCTTCGGCGCGGCCCGCTATCTCCTGTCGTCCCCGGCGAGCGCGGAGACCCGGGCCGCGGCGCTCCGCGTCCTCGCCGACCAGCCGGGACTCACCCTGTCAGAGAACGTCGCCGACCGGCTGGGCCGTACCGGCGTGGCGATCGACAGTCCGGACGGCGCCGCGCGACTGATCGTGGACCGGTCGGGCTCGACGTTGCTCGCCTACGTCCAGCTCGTGACGGAGCGGCCCGTACGCGAACCCGGTCCCCGCGAGGTGCGCATCCTCCATGCGGCGGGCTACCAGGCCGCCTACGAGGCCATGGGCTGGACGCGTGAGGTGGGCACGCGGCCGTAGGGCCGCCACGGGCGGGGAACCAGTCGGCTATCTCGGCGGATGACCTGCGGGCCGCCGGAAGGTAGGTCGGGCCGTCCGGGCAGAACGTGCCGTTCGCGCTGGATGGTGCGAGCACGCGCTGGCGGCCCGGAGTCTAGCGGCCCGGAGTTCCGTGTCGCCGCCATTCCCGGTCCCATCCCGCCACGGCCCGGCGGGCGGTCCACGCGTGCCGGGACACGCGTACGAGCCCGGAAACCGACCAGGCGACGCACCCCGCGGCGATCCAGGCCAGCAGAGAGCCGATGAGAACACCCGGCGCGTCCAGGGGAGGACGGGCCGGCTTCTCGTCGGCGTCGACCCAGAGGCGGATCCGGCCATCGGAGACCCGGTCCGAGATCAGGCGCGTCGTCGTGACATGCCGCGCGCCGCGCTCGTCGACCCAGGCGACCTGCCGGGTGGCTCCCCTGGTCACCCTGTCCTCGTGGTCGTCGAGGACCGTCGCCGTGATCTGCCGGTGGGTCGCGAGGTAGTCGTCGACCTCCGCCGACAGAGACCGGTGGGCGGCCAGTGCGACGACGGAGCCGAGCAGCACGGCGATCGCGGCCCGAACGACACCCGATCTCGTCATCCGCAGCGGACCGGCGGTGTGGAACCATTGCCCCGCGGACTGGAGGGTCATGCCGGGGCTCCGATCCGGAAGCGCATCCGGCACACCACGGCGTCCGTACGGCGGCGCAGTGCCCTGGCCAGGACGGCACCCCGCTGGTTCTGGAGCATGCGCTGCCAGGCGTGATCGGGCTCGACCTCGGCGATCAGGACGAAGACGTGGGGTTCGGGCACCTTCGCGAGGTAGTCCACCAGTGGGGTGTCCAGGCGTCGATGGGCGTCGAAGAGTTGGACCAGTTCCACGTCGGGGTGCCAGCGTTCCCAGTCCTCGACGAACGCGCGGGCGATCGTCTCCTCTTCGGGGTGGGTGACGTTGACCGCCGTCACCCGGTCGCCGAGGGAGAGCGCCGCGGCGAGGGCGTCATGACTGAGCCGGTTGACCGCGTGGATCGGCACGACGACGTGGGACCGGTGCGGCCGGGGCGGGGCGGGGGTCGTGCCGAGTTCCAGCCGCTCGCCGATCCGGGTGTAGGAGCGGTTGACCCATTCCATCGCCAGGACCATCAGCGGAAGCGCGACCACGATGAGCCAGCCTCCCTCGGTGAACTTGGAGATCGTGACCACGACGGCGGCGACGAGGGTCAGCAGCGCGCCGAACCCGTTGAGCCCGGCCCGCCACCTCCAGCCGGCGGGGCGGTCGATGATCCAATGCCTGACCATACCCGCCTGGGAGAGGGTAAAGCCGACGAACACCCCGATAGCGAACAGCGGCACCAGGAGGTTCATGTCACCGCCCGCGGCGATCAGGAGCGCGGCGCTGGTGATCGTGAGGAAGGCGATGCCGTACCGGTGGACGTGCCGGTCCGCGCGCAGCGCGAACAGGTGCGGCAGGTTGTTGTCGGTGGCCAGGAGCCGCGCCAGCGGCGGGAGCCCTCCGAACGAGGTGTTGGCCGCGAGGGCGAGCAGCACCACGGTGGAGAACTGCACCAGGTAGAAGAGCGGTCCGTCACCGAGCGAGGCCCGGGTGACCTGTGCCAGCACGGTCACGCCGTCGACCGGCGCGATGGCGAACTTCTCGATCAGCGCGGCAACGCCGATCAGCATGACCGCGAGCAGCGCGCCCAGGACCAGCTCCGCGTTCTGGGCCCGCCTGATCCGGGGTTTCCTGAACGAGGGAACGGCGTTGGCGATGGCCTCGACGCCCGTGAGTGAGGCGCAGCCGTTGGCGAAGGCCTTGAGCAGGAGCAGGGCACCGACCGTCCGCAGGTTCTGCGCCTGCTCGGCATGCTGGACGACCGTGGCGGGCTCGGTCCGGACGAGGCCGGTGACGACGACCAGGAGGATGGCGCCGACGTAGATCGCCGTCGGGGCGACGAAGACGCGGGCGCTGTGCGCGATGCCTCTCAGGTTGACCGCGGTGACCAGGGCCAGAACCACCAGGCAGAGCCACACCGTGTACGGCAGCAGCGCGGGGAAGGCCGAGGTGAGCGCCGCCACCCCGGCCGCGACCGAGACCGCGACGTTGAGCACGTAGTCGATGATCAGGCTGGCGCCGGCGACCAGGCCGGCGCGGCGCCCGAGGTGGGTCCTGGCCACGCCGTACGCGCCGCCGCCTTCGGGAAAGGCGGCGATGACCTGCCGGTAGGAGAAGGTCAGCACGGCCAGCAGTGCGGCGATGGTGAGCGTGACCGGGATGGTGAACCCGAGTCCGGCGCCGCCGGCCAGAGCGAGGACCAGCACGATCGCCTCGGGACCGTAGGCCACGGACGCCAGCGCGTCGAGTGAGAGCGCGGCCAGACCGCCGGCGACGCCGAGCCGGTGCTCGTCACCGGCGTGGGGAAGCCCCTTGGCCGCGACGGGAGTGGATGCTGCGGACATCACGTCCTCCTGTGAGGGAACGCCGCCATCGTCTCCCCTCAGCCGGCGTGCGCCCGTGCGTCCATACGGACCCTTTATGGCTTTCATCAAGATAACTACGCAAATCAGACGGCGACGGCGTTCGGGGACATCTTCCTCGGCCCGCGTCCGGACCCGCGACGGCGTGACGGAACGCCAGGCGTCAAGAACGTGTAGGGATGGGCGGCCGACTCGTAGGAGTTCCGTATCGGTCGCCGCTTTTGCCATGAACTGTGCCCGAAAGTGGATGCGTCGCCCCCGGTTCCGCCTCAGGCGCCGGCCGCGGTTTCGGCTCCGGTCACAGCCCAGGAGGAGAGATGACGGTGTACCCCGCCCAGCGAGATGACCCCCCGGACAACAGGCACGGCCTGGGCCACGGAATGGAGCAGTTCCATCATCCACGGCCCGTGCGCATCGGGCGCGGGGACGACTGCCGTCCGACCTGGCAACGCGATCGACTGCTGCGGGCGCTCGGCGGGACGGTGCTGGAGATCGGCGCGGGTGACGGGGTGAAGCTCACCTGCTACCCCGCCGAGGTGGACGAGATCGTGCTGGTCGAACCGGACCCGTTCCTGCGGGCCACCGCTCGCATCGCTTCGGCCGCTTGCGCGACGCCGTCGCGCATCCTCGACGGCGACCCGGCCCGGCTGCCGGTTCCGGACGCCTCCTACGACGCGGTCGTCTGCTCACTGATCCTCTGCTGTACGCCCCAACTGGAGACGACGCTCGCGGAGGTGCGGCGAGTCCTGCGCCGGGGAGGGGAACTGCGGTTCTACGAACACCAGCGTTCGGACCTCCCCGCCGTCGCGCTCGCCCAGAGCGTGGTGACCCCGCTCTGGTCTCGTGTCTCGGGTGGCTGCCATCTCTCGCGCGACATCGTCACGGCCATCAGGCGGGCCGGATTCATCGTCGAGCGGCTCGACCGTTTCACCTTCTGCCACGTCACCCACACCATCGGCGCCGCACGCCGCGCCTGAGCCGACCCGCGCCGACCGCCGTACGCGCCCGGCGTTCACGTGCCCCCGAAACGCACATACCCCCGCAACACACCCCCAGCAAGAGGAAGACACATGCGCTGGCGCAGGAGCGGCCGGAGACCTCCGGTCGAGTTTCTGATCCCCGGCGGTTTCGTGCTGGTCGTCGTCACCTGTGCCGTCGCCGCACTGGCCCTCCCCGAGGGCACCGTCCGCGTCATCACGATGGCGGCGGCCGTCGGCGCGTTCGCCCTGTGGGCGGGAAACCCGGCCGCCGCCCTGGCCACAGCCGCGACGGCGTGGTTCTTCACCACCGGCTTCCTGGTGAACGGCGCGGGAGAACTGACGTTCTCCCGCGACGACGTGATCAGGTTGGGGGCGTTCGTCGCGACCGGGCTCGCCGGCCTCGGATGTGACCGGCTGCGACAGGTCCACGGCTCCCGACGGCGGGCGCGGCGGCTCATGCGCGCCCGCGCCGACCCACGCCGACGACCGGTGCTCTCAGCGAGACGGCGTTCTTCCGGCGTCAGAAGTTCGGGTTGATCTGGACGCGGCTGCCCCGGCAGGTGTCAGAGCCCCAGTCGTCCACGCACACCACGAGCTGCAGCTTCTTCAGGCCGTAATGTTCATCCGTGATGCGGAGATTCCTCCACGTAAGGGTGATGTTGGCGTCCTGCCTGTTGTACCGATAGGTGGTCTTCGCCGTGGACCCCGTCTCGTTGTAGACGACGAAGTAGGCGTAGACGTTGTTGGAGTCGACCCGCAGATCGCTGACCGACAGCGAGTTGACGCGGATCTCCTCTCCGTCGACGTACGTGACGTTCGCCGACGCGGAGGCGAACCCCGGCACCGCCGTCGAGAAGTTGGAGCTCGCCGCGGCCTGTGCTCCGGAAGGCCAGCCGACCAGCGCCGCCGCCCCCAGCACCAGGGCCGTACGAACGAACAGTTTCCTCATTTCCTCTCCCTTCCTTCCGCCCCTGTCACGTGATCGCGCCCAGGGGCGTCTCCTGCTCGCGATGGACTGGTCAAAGAGTCACAGCCCGGCGCCGCGCCATTCCAGAGGAAGCGAACGCGATGCGTTGCAGTACAACTTGCACTGCGCTGACCAGGCATTCTGTGCGCGAACTGCAAGCATCGAGGAGTGTCACCCCGCGCGTTTCCTTTGCCAAGGCGCGCACCGGCGGCGGGTTCGAGCCGTGCGCGTCCCTCAAACGCGATGCGGGATCGCGCGGCCGACGGGCCCGCACCATGCGCGCGACTGATCGACTATCCGTCGTGCTAGACAGGAGACAGGAGAAGGGGTGATGAGCCATGCCTCGCTTCCTGAACAGGGACCTCGTGGCGGTCGCCGCCGCGCTGGTGGTGCCCCTCGCCGTCGCGGCGATGATCTTGCCGTTCCGCGCGGGCTTCTCGAACACGAACACCGCTCTCGTCCTGGTGGTGATCGTGGTGGCGGTCGCCGCCGCCGGGAACCGCGTCGCCGGGGCACTCGCGGCGGTGTCGGCCGCCGTCTGGTTCGACTTCTTCTTCACCCAGCCCTACCAGCGGTTCACGATCACCAAGGCCGCGGACATCCAGACCGCCGTCCTGCTGCTCGTCGTCGGGCTGGTGACCTCCCAGCTGGCGGCCTGGGCCCGCCGCCTCAAGGTGATCGCCATCACCGACGCCGACTACCTCTCCCGCGTCCACGGCATCGCCGCGCTGGCGCAGACCGCCCGATCCCCCAGCACAGTGATCAACCAGGTGCAGGACCAGCTCACCGAGCTTCTCCACCTGCGCGGTTGCCGGTTCGAGTACGGAACCCTGCTCGGCCATCCCCCGCGCCTCGAACAGGACGGCACC
The DNA here is from genome assembly GCF_020826795.1 of Microtetraspora sp. AC03309. Classification (NCBI taxonomy): domain Bacteria; kingdom Bacillati; phylum Actinomycetota; class Actinomycetes; order Streptosporangiales; family Streptosporangiaceae; genus Microtetraspora; species Microtetraspora sp. AC03309. Next base: position 59,716 of record NZ_JADDIL010000011.1, read on the forward strand.
GTCACCGTGAACCGCAGGCACTGGGACGTCGAGCGCAGGGGCCTCCCCGATCGGGAGATCGAGCTGCGCGCCTTCGGCAACGGCCACTTCTACGGGCGGTTCATGCTCCAGCCCACGCCTGGAACCGTGCCGCCTCTCCAGGCACGGCTCGTCGCGGTGACGATGGCCGACCAGGTCGGCCACACACTCGACATCGCGGCCGCCGCCCACGGCGGCAGGCGATGACGGCGTTCTGGAGCGCTGACGATGACCGCGTCGGCACGTGAGCGTCCGGTCCCGGGGACCTCGATCACCGGCATGGCCTCGATCGCACTCATCGGGCAGACGCGTCTACCGCACTACAGCCACACCGCGGTCCTGGTCGGCACTCTCATCCTTCTGGTCGTCTTCGTGATCCTCGTGATCGCCATCTTCCGATCCCGCAGGAAATGAACAGTCCGACGCCAGCTCGGAGAACCGGGTGGCCGGTGCGAGCGGCCCGACCTCACGACACCGAAGCCCGCACCACAGGGATACTTCAACGCGTGGTAGCCGTAGGCATGACGAACATGCGGAATCTGACGGGTCCGGTACTTCTCACGGCGGGTCTCCTCATGGCCGGCTGCGCGGGAAGCGCGGAACGCCCCACGGCCGCGGGTTCGGCGTTGCCGCGGGTCGCCACGAAGGGCGCGACGCTGGACCTGTCCGTACTGCGCGGCAGCGGCGGGGGTGACTACACACCGCTGGATTCACCCGAAGCACTGGCGAAGGTCGCCCCGATCGTCGCGGCCGGCGTCGTCGACGGATTCCAGCCCGGCCCGACCTTCGAGTCCCACAAGGGCGGTCCGCCGAACTACAACGTGGTGCTGCGGGTCAAGGTCACACAGCCGATCAAGGGGGTCAAGGAGCGTCTCGGGACGTCGATTCCAGCTGGTGTCATCCACATTCTGCTGTCACAGGGAGGGGCGTATCGGGACGATTCCACGTCTGTCGTGGGATGGCGTCCGCGCAGGACCATCGAGGAATTCCGGAAGGCTCTCCCGGCGGGCATTTCCGTCCTGGCGTTCGCCTGGGAGCGGCATGATCTCCATGAACTGCCGCTCATGGACGCCGGCACTCAGTTACGGGAAGGCACCGCCCTCCTTAGGGTCCACCCCCAGGGATTCATCCTGGAGGATCCGGGCCTGGCCGCCAACCGCGCTCCAGACGAGAGCGCCCTGGTCAGCGGGGCGGAGCGACTGACCTTCGGCGGCGGCGAGTGGATCCGATCCAAGACGCTGGCCGAGATGGTCGAGCGGCTGAAGCGCAACGGCTTCGGCGAGTAGCACCGAAAGAAACCAGCGGCAGCCGGAGGCAGCGGACGTTCCGGCGACGGCTTCGACACGTATTGGGCGGTGACTACACACGCGTGTAGCATCCTTTTCGCAGGAGCAGTTCACTACATGTGTGTATAGGGATGGTTTTTCTGTGGTGATGACCGGACCGGACCCCGACGACCTCACCGCTCGCGCGCGGATCAGAGACGCGGCGTTGTTGCACTTCGGCGAGCACGGGTTCGAGCGGGCGACGATCCGCGGGATCGCCGAGACCGCCGGCGTGTCCTCGGGGCTGGTGCGCCACCACTTCGGCTCCAAGCAGGCCCTGCGCGAGGCGTGCGACGCCCACCTGGTGAAGCTGATCAGCAGGCTCAACGACCAGGTCCGGGCCGACCCCGCGCCCGCCGACGTGAACTACGTGGCCGCCGCCCGTGCCGCGATCGGGCCCTACCAGCGATATCTGGCACGCGCCCTGGCGGAGGGGGGCGCCGCTCCGCTGTTCGACGCGATGGTCCGGATGAGCGAGCCGTGGCTCGCCGACGCCGACAAGAGCCGTGACCACACCCCCGATGTCGACCGCACGACCCGGGCGGCGGTGATCACCGCGATGGCGCTGTCGGTCACCGTCCTGCACCAGCACCTGTCCCGCGTCACGGGCGTCGAGATGTTCAGCCCCGAGGGAGACCTGCTGCTCGCCCGAGCGCTGATCGACATCTACTCCCACCCCATGCTCAGCCTGGAGGAGGCCGCCTCGATCCGGGCGGCCCTCGACAGGGTCCGGAGCGCATCCCCCCAAGCGGACCGCGAGAGCACTCCCCCGCGAATCAAGGAGCACCGCGATGACTGACGCCGTATCGGTGGCAGGCTTAGTCAAGACATTCGGCTCGACGAGAGCGCTGGACGGTCTCGATCTCGTCGTACGCACCGGTGAGGTGCACGGCTTCCTCGGGCCGAACGGCGCGGGAAAGAGCACCACGATCCGGGTCCTCCTGGGCATGATGCGGGCGGACGCGGGCACCGCCCGGCTGCTCGGCGGCGACCCGTGGGCCGACGCGACCGCGCTACACCGCCGGCTGGCCTACGTGCCCGGCGACGTCACACTGTGGCCCAATCTGTCCGGCGGCGAGGTGATCGACCTGCTCGGCCGGATGCGCGGCGGGCTGGACAAGCGGCGCCGCGCCGACCTGCTGGACCGCTTCGACCTGGATCCCCGGAAGAAGGGGCGCGCCTACTCCAAGGGCAACCGGCAGAAGGTGGCCCTGGTCGCCGCGCTGGCCTCCGACGTGGAGCTGCTGCTGCTCGATGAGCCCACCTCGGGCCTGGACCCGCTGATGGAGGAGGTGTTCCGCGACACCATCCGGGAGGAGCAACGCCGCGGCGACCGGACGGTGCTCCTGTCCAGCCACATCCTGGCCGAGGTCGAGGCGTTGTGCGACCGGCTCACCATCATCCGCGACGGCCGAGCCGTCGAGAGCGGCACCCTGACCGACCTGCGGCACCTGACCCGCACCTCCATCCAGGCCGAGCTGGCGGGCCCTCCTGACGGGCTGGCCGACCTGCCCGGCGTACACGATCTGCGCACGGAGAACGGCCAGGTGCGCTTCGACGTCGACACCGCCGCACTGGACACGGCGCTGCGGCACCTCACCGCGGTGGGCGTGCGCGGCCTGGTCAGCCGGCCGCCCACGCTCGAAGAACTGTTCCTACGGCACTACCACCGGAACGGCCCGGCCACCGAGAACGACGCGCAGGTGTCGCGATGAACGAGCTCACGGGCACCGGCAGGCTGGTCCGGCTGATCCTGCGGCGGGACAGGTTCCTGATGCCGCTGTGGGTGCTGTCTCTCGGCCTCATCCCGATCTCCTACGTGGCCTCCGTCAACGAGCTCTTCCCGACCGCCGCGGGACGACAGGGGTATGCCACCGCCAGCGCGAACAACGTCGGTTTCGTCGCGCTCTACGGTCCGTTGAACGGCTCCGGGCTCGGCGAACTGGTCGCCTGGCGGGCGGGTTTCGTCCCCGTCATGATCGGACTGTTCAGCATCCTCACCGTCATCCGGCACACCCGTACGGAGGAAGAGGCGGGACGCCGCGAGTTGCTCGGTGCCACCGTGGCCGGGCGGCACGCCGGCCTGGCGGCGGCGCTGGTCGCGACGTTCGGCGCCTGCCTGGTCCTCGGCACGGTCCTGGCCCTGGGCATGATCGGCCAGGGTCTGCCGGCCGCCGGATCATGGGCCTTCGGCGTGGAGTTCGCCGCCACCGGCTGGATGTTCGCGGCGGTCGCGGCCGTCGCCGCACAACTGACCAGCGGCGCGGGCGGCGCACGAGGGATCGCGATCATCACCCTCGGCGCGGCGTACGTGCTCCGGGTCGTCGGCGACATCAACGGGCTGACGGACGGCCCGCTGTCCGGGCTCACCTGGCTGTCCCCGATCGGCTGGGCGCAGCGGATCAGTCCCTACGCCGACGAGCGGTGGTGGATCACCGCGCCCGCCGTCGGCTTCACCGCGGTGTTCGCGCTGGTGGCCGTCGCGCTCTCCGCGCGGCGCGATGTCGGCGCCGGGATCCTCCCTCCCCGGCTCGGCCCTGCCCGGGGAGCGACCTGGCTGCGCTCGCCGCTCGCTCTGGCCTGGCGGCTGCACCGCGGTCTGCTCGCCGGTTGGATCGCGGGGTTCGCCGTCCTCGGCGTGGTGCTGGGCTACCTCGCCGCGGGCGTCGGGGACCTGGTGCGCGACAACCAGCAGATGCGGGACATCCTCGCCCGCCTCGGCGGCGCGGCCGGACTCATCGACGACTACCTCGCCGGCATGATGGGGCTGTTCGGCCTGATCGCGGCGGGCTACGCCATCCAGGCCACGCTCCGGCTACGGGGCGAGGAGACCAGCGGGCACGCCGAGCCGGTGCTGGGCACCGCGGTCGGGCGGTTCCGCTGGGCGGGCAGCCATCTGGTCTTCTCGGCGCTGGGCCCGGCCGCCGCGCTGGCCGCCGCCGGGCTCGCCATGGGGCTGACCCATGGCCTGAACACCGGTGACGTCGGCCATGAGCTGCCGCGGATCCTCGCGGGCGCGATGGTGCAGGTGCCCGCGGTCTGGATCCTCGCCGCGATCACGATCGCGCTTTCCGGCCTGGTGCCCCGGCTCGCGGCCGTCAGCTGGGGCGCGCTGGCGATCTGCCTGCTGTTCGGCATGGTCGGCACCGCGCTCCAGTTCGACCAGTGGGTCCTGGACCTCTCGCCGTTCACCCACCTCCCCCGGATTCCCGGAGGGCGGTTCAGCGCGGTCCCGCTCCTGTGGTTGTCGGCCATCGCCGTGGCCCTGGCCGCCGCCGGACTCGCCGGTCTCCGCCGCCGGGACCTCCCCATCACCTGACGTGCCGGATGCCGCACCGCCTGGGCCGTCGTGGCGCGGGCCCGCCACAGGACCGTGCGATCCGCGGATCAGCCGTCGAGGTAGCGCAGGATCGCGAGCACCCTGCGGCTGTAATCGGGATCCCGGGGCAGGCCGAGCTTCTCGACGATGGCGTTGACGTGCTTTTCGACGGTGCTCAATGACACGTGCAGGCGCTCGGCGATCGCCGCGTTGACGAGGCCCTGCGCGAGGTGCTCCAGAACCTCCGTCTCGCGTGCGCTCAGCCTGCTCAGCGGATCGGCGTGCGTGGTGCGGGCGAGCAGCTGGCGGACCACCTCGGGGTCGAGGGCCGCCCCGCCCGCGTGTACGCGTTCGAGCGAGTCGAGGAAGTCGGCCACGTCAGAGACGCGGTCCTTGAGCAGGTAGCCCAGTCCCTCGGTGGCCCCGGCGAGGAGTGTGGCCGCGTAGGTCTTCTCCACGTACTGCGACAGGACGAGCACGCCGACGCCCGGCCGGCGTTCGCGGATCTCCAGCGCGGCGCGCAGCCCCTCGTCGGTGTGCGTCGGCGGCATGCGCACGTCGATGACGGCCACGTCGGGCCGGTGCCGCTCGACGGCGTCGAGGAGCGCGCGCGAGTCGCCGACCGCGGCGACGACCTCGTGGCCGGCCTCGTCGAGCAGCCGGACCAGGCCCTCGCGGAGCAACACCGAGTCGTCCGCCAGGATCAGCCGCACGGCGCCGCCTTGGGCAACGTCGCGGCGACCGTGGTGGGGCCTCCCGCGGGGCTGTCGACGGTGAGGTCGCCGTCGAGCGCCAGGACGCGCCTGGCCAGCCCGGAGAGTCCACCTCCGGACGGGTCGGCGCCGCCCGTGCCGTCGTCTGAGATCGCCACGCTCACCGTCCGCTCGTCCTCGGTCAGGACGACCAGGATGTCATGAGCCCCCGCGTGCTTGACCGCGTTGGTGATCGCTTCGCGGGCCACGAAGTAGAGGGCCGTCTCGACCTCGGAGACGGGCCGGTCGGCCAGCCCGTAGTGCACGGTCACCGGTACGCTCGACCGCTCGGCGACCCCGGCGAGGGCGGCGCGCAGGCCCAGCTCGTCGAGCGCGGTCGGATAGATCCGCCAGGCCACGCTGCGCAACTCGTCGAGAAGCCGGCGCGACTCGGTGTAGGCCTGGCTCACCAGTTCGGCGGTCCTGGCCTGGTCGGGGTTGTGCCGGGCGCGGCCCAGCAGCATGGCCAGCGCGACGCCCCGCTGCTGCACACCGTCGTGCAGGTCGCGTTCGATCCTTCGCCGCTCGTCGTCGACGGCCCGCACGATGCCCGAACGGGTCGCGGTCAGCTCGGCGATGCGCCTGCGCATCAGCTCCTGCCTGCCCGGTCCGAGGACGTGGTCGGCCAGCCGTCGTTCCGCCGCGCCGACCGCGAGGATCCACAGCGCGACCAGCGCCAGCAGGACCACCCCGCCCGTGAGCCCGAGCACCCAACTGCTGGTGACCAGCCGCACTCCGGGGAACTCCAGCGGCACCCGATCCGACTCGCCCGAGGCCAGGTCCCACAACCCGCCGAACAGGAAGAGGCCGCTGATGAACAGGCCCGCCACGCTGACGTACCCGCCGAGGACGCCGAGCGCGGCGCGGGCGGCGAGGAAACCGTGGCCGCCCGCCTGCGCCGCGCCGTGGCCCAGTCGTGCCCGTTCCACCGCCATGAACCGGGCCACGGCGCGGCTGACCGCGGGCCGGGCCGCCGGGATCACGGACGCGGGCCAGGCGAGGCAGAGGAAGGCGAGTTCGGCGACGCCGAGGGCCATGCCCGCGAGGACCCCCGTCAGCACGCGGGCGACCCGATTGCTCGACACGGCTGCGAAGTCTAGGCGTCGCGCCGGCGCAGGACGGCGTAGCCGGCCGCCACCCCGGCCGCCGTCCACCCGATCAGCCAGGCCAGGCCCTCGCCGGGCGAGTACGGGATCGGGCCGCCGGTGAGGTTGTCGGTGCTGCCCATGAAGGCCAGGCCGGCGAACGTCGGCATGCGCATCGACACCTCCAGCGCGGCCTGGCCGCCGGTCATCGCGAGCATCAGCGGCAGGCCCATCAGAAGCATGAACACCACGGTGAGGGTCCCGGCCGCGCTGCGCATCGCGGCGCCCACACCGAGCGTCATCACCGACACCAGGGCGAGGAAAGCCCCGAGGGCCAGCAGGTCGAGCGTGGTCTCGGCAGGCGGGAGGACGGCGTAGCCGCCGAACATCCGGGTAGAAAGCACCGCATAGGTGACCGCCGACGCGATGCCGCCGGACACCACTCCCGCCGCGAACATCACCGGCGCCACCACCAACGCCTTCGCGGCGAGCATCCGGCCGCGGATCGGCGTGGCCTGCAACGTGGTGCGGATGCCGCCCGACGCGTACTCCGACGTGATCGTCAGCATCGCCAGCGTGACCAGCGCGAACTGGACGAACGACGTCGCCGAGATCACCGGCTCGCTCACGACCAGGCGCGCCCCCTCGCCGCCGGCACGGCGCAGCTCCGTCGCGGTGGCGCCGCCCAGCGTCAACGCGCTCAGCACCATGAGCACGGCGGCGCCCGTCAGGCACCACCAGGTCGAGCGGACCGACCACAGCTTCGTCCACTCGGCGCCGATCGTCTGGCCCAGTTCCTTGACCGCCATCGTTCACACGCTCGCTCTCCGGACGCCGTACTCCACGCTGCTCGCGGTCAGTTCCTGGTAGGCCTGCTCCAGCGAGGCCTCACGCGTGCTCAGCTCGTGCAGCCGGACGCCCGCCTCGTACGCCAGGTCGCCGATCCGCTCGATGCCCGCGCCGGTGGCGACGATCGCGTTCTCGCCGATCCGCTCCACTCCGATCCCGGCTGCGCGGAGCCGTACGGACAGGTCGCCCGCGTGCGGGCTGCGGACGACCACGACGGTCAGCGAGCTGTGCGCGATGACCTCCGCGAGCGGCGCGTCCATGATGAGCCGTCCCTTGCCGATCACCACCAGGTGGTCGGCGGTCAGCTGCATCTCGCTCATCAGGTGGCTGGAGACGAAGACCGTGCGGCCCTGCTCGGCCAGCGAGCGCATCAGGTCGCGCACCCAGCGCACACCGTCGGGGTCGAGGCCGTTGACGGGTTCGTCGAACATCAGCACGTCGGGGTCGCCCAGCAGTGCCGCCGCGATGCCGAGCCGCTGGCTCATGCCCAGCGACAGCACGCCGGCGCGCCTGCCCGCCACACCCGCCAGCCCGACCGTCTCCAGGACCTCCTCGACCCGGCTTCTCGCGATGCCGTTGCCGCGCGCCAGCGCCAGCAGGTGCGCGCGGCAACTGCGCCCCGGATGCACCGCGCGCGCGTCGAGCAGCGCCCCCACCCTCCGCAGCGGATACCTGATCTCGTGGTACGGCACTCCTCCGACGAGCGCCGTGCCGGACGTCGGGCGGTCGAGCCCGAGGATCATGCGCATCGTGGTCGACTTGCCGGCGCCGTTCGGGCCGAGGAAGCCGGTCACCGTGCCGGGTTTCAGCTCCAGCGTCAGGTCGTCGACGGCGGCCCGACCGCCGTAACTCTTGGTCAATCCCTTGAGGCTGATCACGCGTCCAACGCTAGGCAGGGGCCGGGCCGCCGACCATGGGGGCGATCCGCCGACTCCTATGGCGGAAACCCGTAACGCGCGACCGGCTCCGCTATGACAGGGCGCGGTGGCGTAGTTCGGGCTTCTGGATCTTCCCTGATCCCGTTCTCGGCAGGTCGTCCACCACGTCGAAATAGCGGGGGATCTTGTACTTGGCCAGCCGTCCGAGGAGGAATTCGCGCAGCTCGTCGCCGGTGACGTCCTCGCCGGGACGGCGGACGACGAACGCGCGGCCGACCTCGCCCCACGTCGCGTCGGGCACTCCGACCACGGCGACCTCGGCCACGGCCGGATGCTCGAACATCACACCCTCGACCTCGGCCGGGTAGACGTTCTCCCCTCCGGAGATGTACATGTCCTTGACCCTGTCGACGATGTACAGGTGCCCCTCCTCGTCGACGGTGGCGATGTCACCGGAGTGGAACCAGCCGCCGTCGGAGAACGCCGCCGCCGTCGCCTCCGGGTTCCGCCAGTAGCCGGGGGTCACGTTGGGCCCCTTGACGAGCACCTCTCCCGGCTCGCCGACCGCCACGTCGGTGAGGTCGGGACGGACCACGCGTACGGCGGCGAAGAACACGGGAACACCCGCGGAGCCGACCTTGCGGGTGCTCTGGCTCGCCTCCAGGAAGGTCGCCCCCGGCGCGGTCTCGGTGAGCCCGTACCCCTGGCAGAACACCAGGCCGCGTTCCTGGTAGGTACGGATCAGCGCGGCCGGGATCGCCGCTCCCCCGGACATGAGGTTGCGCAGCGAGGACAGGTCGGCGCCGGCCCACCGCTGCGACCGGGCGAACGCCGCGAACATGGTGGTGACCCCGAACATCCAGGTGACGCCGTGCTTCTCGATGAGGTCGTAGCACTCGTCCACATTCCACGAGGGCATGATCACCGAGCAGCCGCCCTTGGCGAACGTCGGCAGCAGCGTCTGGTCCAGGGCCGCGACGTGGAAGAGCGGCGCGCTGATCAGCGTCACCTCGTCACTCGCCACGTCGACGCCGATCATGATGTTGAAGGTGTTCCAGACGAGGTTGGCGTGGGTGAGGGTCGCGCCCTTGGGGCGCCCGGTGGTGCCCGAGGTGTAGAGGATCAGGGCGACGTCGTCGAGCGCCACCGGCACGTCGATCGGCGTGGGGTCGCCCTCCGACAACCACGTCTCGTACTCCCGTTCCCCCGGCGCGGGAGAGGCGAGGGCGACGATCGCGAGCAGGGCGGGCGTGTCCGGGAGCGCGCGGACCACCGCGGCGCACTCCGGCGCGTAGATCAGGGCCGTCGCGCCGGAGTTCTCCAGCATGTACGCGATCTCGGGTGCCGCGAGCCTGAAGTTCAGCGGGACGAAGATCCCGCCGAGCAGGTGGGTGGCGAACATGGTCTCGGCGAACGCGGTGTGGTTGGGACCGAGGTAGGCCACCCGGTCCCCGGCCCGCACCCCGGCCTCGCGCAGCCGCGAGGCCAGCTTCGTGGTGCGTTCGTGGACCTGGGCGTAGGTGAGGGTCCGGTCGTGGAGGACGAGCGCCGTGCGGTCCGGCGTCATCTGGGCCCGGCGAGCCGGCCACCCTCCCACTCCAGCGTTCTGCATCGGTGTACGACCTCCGGGGTCAGATCTTCGGATGGGCGGTGGGACTTCCGGCCGGTACGACCACGGCGTCCGAGGTCAGGTTCTCGTGGCTGGTCTCCTTCAACGCCCATGCGCACAGCACGGTGAGCAGGCAGCAGCCGGCGATGACCACGGAGATCACCGTCGTGCCGTCGCCGCCGCTGGACGCCCGGATCTGGGCGAAGAGCAGCGGCGCGAGGCCGGCGCCGAGTCCCGCGAGCTGGTAGCCGAGCGAGGCGCCGGTGTAGCGGCTCCGCGTGCTGAAGAGTTCGGCGTAGAGCGCCGCGAGCGGCCCGTACATCATCGGGTGGATCACCGCCTGGCCGAGCACGAGCGCGACGGTGAGCACGGCCACGTTCCGGGTGTCCGCCATCGGGAAGAGGACGAAGCCGTACACCGCCATGATCAGCGCTCCGGCGAGCACGATCGGGCGGCGCCCGACACGGTCCGACAGCGCGGACCAGCCGACGATGCCGGCCACGGCCAGCGCGGACGAGAGGGTCAGGCCGTTCAGGACGTCCTGCCGCGCGAACCCGGCTCCCACGCCGTACGAGATGAGGTAGGTGGTCAGCGTCCCCTGGGCGACGAAGGCGGACAGGCCGACGCCGACCCCGAGCAGGAGCGTCCTCGGGTGGTTGCGCAGCACGTCCGTCAGCGGCGCCGAGCGGGGCGCTGCCTCGTCCTTGGCGGCGGTGAACACCGGGGTCTCCTCGACCTTGAGGCGTACGAACAGGCCGATCGCGAGCAGGACGACGCTGAACAGGAACGGGACGCGCCAGCCCCAGCTCAGGAACGCCTCCTCGCCGACGACGGCCGCGGTGCCGCTGAGCGCGGCGGTCGAGAGGACCATGCCGAACGGCGCTCCGGCGTTGGTGAAACTGGCCCACAGGCCCCGGCGGCGGGTGGCGTGCTCCGCGGACATCAGCACCGCGCCGCCCCACTCGCCGCCGACGGCGACGCCCTGCAGGATCCGCAGCACGACGAGCGCGAGGGGCGCCAGGCCGCCGACCTGCTCGTACGTCGGGAGCAGGCCGATGAGGAAGCTGGCGATGCCCATGAGCACCATCGTGAGGACCAGCATCCGCTTGCGTCCCAGTCGGTCGCCGAAGTGACCGAAGACGACGCCCCCGAGCGGCCTGGCGAGGTATCCGGTGGCGAAGGTGCCGAAGCTGGCGACCGTCGCCATGAGCGGGGTGAGGTTTCCGAAGAAGACCTTGCTGAACACGACCGCCGACGCCGTGGCGTACAGCAGGAAGTCGTAGTACTCGATCACGCTGCCGAGGAAGCTCGACGTCACCGCGCGACGGAGCTGGACGGGGGTGGACTGGGGGGCCGGCGAGTTCGACATGAGTGGGGTCCCTCATTCGTGACTTGGCGGAGTCCGCTCTCTTGACGCGAGGTTAGGCAGTCTCGTTACGCACGTCAATACTTTGCCTAATGTTGTCCGGCGTTCGGATTTCCGCTCATTCGCGGACCAGCTCCCGGCCGATGAGGTCCTTCATGATCTCGGTCGTGCCGCCGTAGATCGTCTGTACGCGCGCGTCGACGAAGGCCCGCGCGATCGGGTATTCGCGCATGTAGCCGTAGCCCCCGTGGAGCTGCAGGCACCGGCTGATCACCCGCTGCTGGAGCTCGGTGGTCCACCACTTCGCCTTGGCCGCGTCCGTCGCCGACAGGTCGCCCGCGTTCAGCGCCAGGACGGCGTCGTGCACGAACGACCGCGTCACGTCCAGCTCGGTCCGCATCTCGGCGAGCTCGAAGCGGGTGTTCTGGAAGTCCGCGATCCGCTGCCCGAACGCGCCGCGTTGCCGCACGTAGTCGAGCGTCCAGCCGAGCGCGGCCTCGGCCGCCGCGAGCGCGTACACGGCGATCGACATGCGCTCGGTGGGCAGGTGCTCGCGCAGGTGCCGCAGCCCTTCGCCCTCGGTCCCGAGCAGCGCGCCGGCCGGCAGCCACACGTCGTCGAAGAACAGCTCCGCCACGTTCTCGCCGCGCTGTCCGAGCTTGTCCAGATCCCTCCCGGCGGTGAAACCCGGCGAGCCCCTCTCCACGAGGAACAGGCTGAAGCCGCGGCCGCCGCCCTCGGGATCGGTACGCGCCACGACCACGAGAACGTCCGCGTGCCCTCCGTTCGTGATGAACGTCTTGCCGCCGTTGATCAGCCAGTGGTCGCCGTCGCGCCGCGCCGTGGTCGCGATGCCGCGCAGGTCGCTGCCCGCGCCCGGCTCGGTGATCGCCAGAGCCGGGGTCAGCTCGCCACCGCACAGTCCGGGCAGCCAGCGTTCCCGCTGCTCGCCGGTGCCCAGATCGAGCAGGTACGGAAGCACGAGGTCGTCGACCAGGCTCACCTGGGAGTTGACGGAGGCGGCGCCCACCCGGGCCAGCTCCTCCATGAACACGCACCTGAACCGGTAGTCGCCGGTCCCGCCTCCGCCGTACCGCTCGGGCACGGCCAGGCCCAGCAGGCCCTGGCGGCCGGCGGCCGGCCACAGAGCGGGATCGACGCGCCCGGCGTCCTCCCACCCGAGCTGGTGAGGCACGACCTCGCGCGCGACGAACTCGCGCACCGCGTACCGGAAGACCTCGTGGTCCTCCTCGTAGAATGCCCGCCGCATCGTGCTCAGGCGTAGTGCCGGTAGACCGCCCGAGCGACGCAGGCGGGCTTGTCGGAGCCGTCGACCTCGACGGTGAAGTCGAGCAGCATCTGCACGCCGTTCCCGGCCACCTCGGTGACCGAGACGACCGTGGCGGCGAGGCGGATCCTGCCGCCCACCCGGACCGGGCTGGGGAAGCGCACCTTCTCCAGGCCGTAGTTCACGCTCATCGTCACGCCCCGGATGTCGAGCAGCTCGTTGAAGAGCGGGATGACCAGGGACAGGGTCAGATAGCCGTGGGCGATCGTGCCGCCGAACGGCCCGCCCTTCGCCTTCTCCGCGTCGATGTGAATCCACTGGTGGTCGTCCGTGGCGTCGGCGAAGGTGTTCACCCTGTCCTGGGTGATCTCCAGCCAGCCGCTGCGGCCGAGGTCCCTGCCGGTGAGCGCCTTGATCTCGTCGAGCCCGTTCACGGTGATGGTCATCGCCGGGTTCTCCCTTCCTGCCGGTTCCTGTTCCGGTTCCGGTTAGTGCTGTTCGCCGCCGAGCCCGAGCAGGCGTACGGCGTTGTCCTTGAGGATCTTGGGACGGACCTCCGGCTTGATCTCGAGCTTGTCGAAGTCCGAGAGCCAGCGGTCCGGGGTGATCACGGGATAGTCGGACCCGAAGAGCACCTTGTCCTTGAGCAGCGTGTTGGCGTACCGCACGAGCTGCGGCGGGAAGTACTTCGGCGACCACCCGGACAGGTCGATGTAGACGTACGGCTTGTGCGTGGCGACGGCGAGTGCCTCGTCCTGCCACGGGAACGACGGGTGCGCCAGGATGATCCGCAGCTCGGGGAAGTCCACGGCGACGTCGTCGACCAGCATCGGATCGCCGTACTTCAGCCGGATGCCGCCTCCGCCGGGGACTCCCGCGCCGATGCCGGTCTGGCCGGTGTGGAACAGCGCGGGGACGCCGAGCTCCTCGATGGCCTCGTAGAGCGGATAGGCGGTCCGGTCGTTGGGCGCGACGCCCTGGATGCTCGGGTGGAACTTGAAGCCGCGCACGCCGTGATCCTCGACGAGCCGGCGCGCCTCGCGGGCGCCCGCCCTGCCCTTCCAGGGGTCCACGCTGCCGAACGGGATGAGCACGTCGGCGTGCTCGGCGCAGCTCTCGGCCACCTCCTCGTTGGCGATGCGGCGGTGCCCGGTGGCGTGCTCGGCGTCGACGGTGAACACCACCGCGGCCATCTTCCGCTCGCGGTAGTAGTCGGCCGTCTCCGCGATGGTCGGCTTGCGGTGCCCGTGCGCCTTGAAGTACTCCTCGGAGGCGCCGAACAGCTCCGGGCTCAGGGAGCCGTGCCCGTCCCTGGCGACCTCCGCGTGCGTGTGGACGTCGATCGCGACCAGTTCGGCGACGTTCATGATCCGATCGCTCATCTCACGCCTCCGGAACCTTGGGCGCGGGGATCCCGTACGTCTCCGGTTCGGCGCCGACACCCGCCTCCCAGGACGCGGCGATGGCGTCGGGCGTCCATCCGCCGTCGGCGTAGGCGACGGCCTTCTCGCTCGGGTGGGACCAGAGCGCGAGCCGGTCACCGCCGATTCCGACGGCCTGCCCGGTCACGCCCGCGGACGCGTCCGAGGCGAGGAAGACGACGAGGCCGGCGACGTCCTCGACCGTGCCGAGGCCCTCGTCCTTGCGCAGCCACTCGGGGAACGGCCGGCCGGTACGCTCTGCCTCCTCCAGGATCGGGGCGAAGACGGGGATCGTCTTGGTCATCTCGGTGGCCGCCACCGGCACGACCGCGTTCACGGTGATGTTCGCCCTGGCCAGCTCCATCGCCCAGGTGCGGGCCATGGCGACGATGCCCGCCTTCGCGGCGGCGTAGTTGGTCTGGCCGAAGTTCCCGCGCTGACCGGCGGGCGAGGAGATCAGGATCAGGCGGCCTCCCGTCCCCTGCTCGCGCATGCGGACCGCCGCCGCGCGGGCGCAGGTGAACGTGCCGCGCAGGTGCACGTCGATCACCGCGTCGAAATCCTGGTCGGACATCTTCCACAGGACCCTGTCCCGCAGGATGCCGGCGTTGGTGACCATCACGTCGAGCCGGCCGAACTCCGTGACGGCGGTGGCGACCAGCCGGTCGGCCATCTCGGAGCCGCCGACCGGCCCCGCGGCGACGGCGGCCCTGCCGCCGCGTGCCGTGATGGCGTCGGCGACCTCGCCCGCGGCTTCGGCGTTCACGTCGTTCACGACCACCGCCGCGCCGGCCGCGGCCAGGGCCTCGGCATACGCGCGCCCGAGGCCACGGCCCGCACCCGTGACCACGGCGACCTTGCCGGACAGATCCATGGATTCACCTCTCGACGACCTCTCGACGACCTCTCGACGCGGATCGATGTGATCGACGCGCCGATGAGCGACCCGGTCAACATAAGGCAGTTTTCAGACGTTCGTCAAAATTTTGCCTAATATCGCTGATCCATCTACCCTCTTCCTGTGACGCTCAGCGAAGGAGACGACCAGGCGCACGCACCGTCCGCGCGCCCGCAGTCGCTGATGTTCAGCTTTCTCGGCATCTACGTGCTGGGACGCGACACCGCCGTCTACTCGGGAAGCGTCATCGACGTGTTCGCCCGGCTCGGTCTCTCCGAGGAGGCGGTGCGGTCGACCCTGACCCGCATGGTCAAGCGGAACCTGCTGGCCCGGCACCGCCAGGGCCGGAAGATGTACTTCGGGCTCACCGGGCACGCCACACAGGTGCTGGAAGACGGGCGCAGGCGGGTCTGGGAGACCGGCGCGGTGAACCGCGACTGGGACGGCACCTGGACGCTGGTCGGATTCTCACTCCCCGACAGCAGGCGCAGCACCCGGCACGACCTCCGATCCCAGCTCATCTGGGCCGGATTCGGCCTGCTGCAGAGCGGCCTGTGGGTCGCGCCCGGCGTGAAGGACGTCACCGGGATCCTCGCTCCGCTCGAACTCGGCGACCACGTCACCGTGCTCACGGCGCGGGCGTTCAAGCCCACGGAGTCGGCGGACATCGTCAGGAAGGCGTTCGACACCGAGGAGATCGCCGGGCGGTACCACGCCTTCCTCGACCGCTGGGACACCCGCCACCCGCTCCCGTCGGCGCCCGACGACCTCGCGCGGCAACTGCTCCTGCACACCGACTGGCTGCAGCTCGTCCGCCAGGACCCGCACCTGCCGGCCGAGCACCTGCCCCGCGACTGGCCGGCGATCCGAGCCGAGCAGGTCTTCCAGTCGCTGGCCCGGTCGTACGAGCCGCGCGCCAAGAAGCTGGCCGACACGGTCCTGGACGAGCTGTCTCTGGACGCGCGGGCTCCGGGCCGGCCGGTGGCGGACGAGCCTGTGGAGGCGGCGGGCTCCGCATCACGGGCCGCCCCGCGGCCGTAGCGTGCAGCGCCCGCGTGATGCCGCGCGCCGCGGCCTGGACGAGAGGTGCCAGCGCGCCCGGTTGCGCGCCGTCCGCCCGGACGACCAGGGAGACGGCCGCGGTGATCCGGCCGTCCACGCCCGCGATCGGCGCGGCCACGGACAGGGCGTCCACGGTGACCTGGCCGTCGCTGACCGCGTAACCGGACCTGCGCACGTCGGCGAGGACCCGGCGCAGCGTGTTCGGATCGGTCACCGTCTTCTCGCTGTACCGGCGCAGTGGCAGGCCGAGCACCTCCTCCTGTACGGCCCTCGGCGCGTGGGCGAGCAGGACCAGCCCCACACCTGTGGCGTGCATCGCGAACCGGCCTCCGACGCGGGTCCAGACCGGTACGGCGTGCAGCCCGGCGATGCGCTCGACGAACACCACTTCCGCGCCCTCGCGTACGGCGAGCTGCACGTTCTCATGGGTGACCTCGTAGAGGTCCTCGAGAAAGGGCATGGCCGCGTCGCGGAGCCCGACACCGCGCGGGGCGAGCGAGGCGACCTCCCACAGGCGGAGCCCGATCCGGTACCGGCCCCGCTCGTCGCGTTCCAGAGCGCCCCATTCGAGGAGCTCGGCGGCCCGCCGGTGCGCGGTGGCCAGCGGCAGGCGGGCGAGGCGCGCCAACTGGCTCAGGGTGAGCTCCGGCTCGGCGGCGGTGAACGCCTCCAGCAGGGCGAGCACCTTGGCGGTGACCGAGCGGCCGGGACGCGGCGCGTCGCTCGGGGTTCCCATGTCCTCCTCCATTCGGGCGCCGTCCTTCCCCTGTGATCAGAGTTCGAGAACGAGCCGCGGACCGAGGGCACGCGACACGCAGATCATCATCGTGTCGCCCGCCGCCCGCTCCTCCGCCGTGAGCAGCGAGTCGCGATGGTCGGGAACCCCGTCCAGCACGGCGGTCTCGCAGGTGCCGCAGGTCCCCTCCTGGCAGGACGACAGCACCGGCACGCCGGACTCCTCCACGACCTCCAGGATCGACCTGTCCGGGGGGACGACGAGCGTGCGCCCGGACAGGGCCAGCTCGACCTCGAACGTGTCGCGCGGCCCCGCGTCCGCTCCGGCCTTCGGGGCGAACCGCTCCATGTGCAGAGCGCCGGCCGGCCAGTGGGCGCACACCCGCTCGACGGCGGCGAGCAACGGCTCCGGCCCGCAGCAGTAGACGGCCGTCCCGGGCCGCGGCTCCGAGAGCAGCGCGTCCAGGTCGAGCAGTCCCGTCTCGTCCTGCGGCCGTACGGAGACCCGGTCGCCGTAGCGGTCGCACAGCTCGTCCCGGAACGCCATCGAGCCCCGTGTGCGCCCGCCGTAGACCAGTCGCCAGTCCGCGCCGCGCGCCTGGGCCTCGGCGACCATCGGCACGAGGGGGGTGACGCCGATGCCGCCCGCGACGAAGAGGTAGCGCTCCGCCTCCACCAGTGCGAAGTGGTTGCGCGGCCCGCGAACACGCACGCGGTCGCCCTCGGCGAGCCGGTCGTGCACGTGGCGCGACCCGCCCCGGCTTTCCGGCTCACGCAGTACGGCGACCTGCAGCGTCGAGCGGTCGGCCGGATCACCGCAGAGCGAGTACTGCCGCACGAGGCCGTCCCGCAGCATCAGGTCCAGGTGCGCGCCCGGCTCCCAGTACGGCACCGGCCCGCCGTCGAGGCCGCGGAACGTGAGCCGCACCACGCCGTCGGCCACCGTCTCCTTGCGCGCGATCAGCACGTCGAGTTCCGTCTCGGCCCGCGGAAGAGCGCCCGCCCACGTCGTGGTCCTCATCCGCCGCCACCCGCCCGGCCCGGCGGCTCGTGGTCCGCGGGATGCGCGAGCAGCCATTCCCACAGCTCCACCGGATCCTCCGAGCGGCGCCGCGCGCCGCAGTGGCACACGCCGTCGAGGACATCCGTTCCGAGCGTCCAGTCGATGCGGTAGACGGTGTCGCCCCGCGGCATCGACGGGCTCGTCATGATGGCACTGCCTCGGAGGGCCGGGCGGGCGCCGCGCCGGCCTCGGCCATCCGCGTGAGGATCCGCCGGGCGGCCAGGCCGCCGGTGTCGATGTTGATCGACAGCTCCTGGTAGCCCTCGGGCTCGGTGGCGATCACCTTCTCCAGCAGGTTCAGCGCGACCACGTCCTGCATGACCACCGTGCGGTTGTTCTCGGCCAGGAAGTCCGACACCTCCTGGTCGCCGAGCGCGAAGTCGCGCGCCACCGCCCAGAAGTCGTGCGTGCTGTTCTCGGTCTCCGGCGTGATGGCGTACACGATCTCGACGTGGAAGCCGTCGGGGTCGGAACCGTCGGCGTTCGGCAGCACGCCCACCGGCGCGATCCTGCTGTGCAGCAGGTACAGGCACGGCGGGTGGTACTCGATGTCCTGCCAGCGGGTGATCCGGCCCTCGATACCGGTGGATTCGGCGTAGAACAACGGGCACTCGGCGTCGGCCATGTGCCGGCTGACGTAGACGATCCCGCGGTCCTCGTCCACCTCGGTGGTGATCGGGGTGTTCGCCACCTCCGGCGTGCCGATGTAGCCGCCGTGCAGGTAGGTCTCGTGCGAGAGGTCCATCAGGTTGTCCACCAGCAACTGGTAGCGCGCGGCCAGCGGCTCCATGCCGCTCACGCTGGTGTACGCGGGATCGTCGAGCCAGGGCGCCCGCGGGATGGACGAGGGGTCCGCTCGATCGTGGTCGCCGATCCACACCCAGACGAAGGAGTCCTGCTCCACCACGGGGTACGACGCGACGCGGGCGGTGCGCGGGATCCGGGCCTGGCCGGGGACGAACACGCACGTCCCGCCCTGGTCGTAGGTGAAACCGTGGTACCCGCAGACGATCGTGTCGCCTTCCAGCCGGCTCTCCGACAACGGGTAGCGCCTGTGCACGCACCGGTCGGCCAGCGCGACCACCCGGCCGGACGTGGTGCGGTAGAAGACCAGCGACTCGCCGAGGATCGTCCTGGCGAAGAGTTCCCGCCCGATCTCGCGGCCGTACGCGGCGACGTACCACTGATTGCGCACGAAAGCAGTCATATGGATTCAGAGCTCCCTCGAAACTGCGACTCCCCCCAACTATCTGGACGCGATCCGCCCGGCACATCAACGTTTTCACTGGATGGAAGACGTGGCTGGTTCGAGCCGCGACCGGCGTGGGAGATCGATGGAGCCTCTCTCCCACGCCGGGGTCGCGGCCGGGGTCCTTCAGGCCCCGGTTTCGATCGGGCGAACGGCTTCGACGCAGTGCAGCAGCGGCTTCACATGGGTGGTGCTCGTGATCCGGAAACCGGCGTCAGGAACCAGCTCGGCGAGCGACTCCGGCATGCCGGGGCGCATGGCCGGCCCGACCAGCACGCCGACGAGGCGGGCGGAGACGGGGTGGGTCGGCGGGCGGAAATCGGCGATCAGCAGTTTTCCGCCCGGCCGCAGGACACGGAACATCTCCCGTACGGCGGTGCCACGCGCGGACCGGGGCATGTGGTGGACGGCGAGAGTCGAGACCACGACGTCGAACGACGCGTCGGAGAAGGGGAGGTCCTGGCCCTCGCCGACGCGGTAGGAGCAGGTACGGGGCGCGCGCGCACGAGCGTGATCGAGCATCGACGTCGACGGGTCGACCCCGGTCACGTGCCCGTCGCGCCCCACGAGAGGGGCGATGATCCGGGTCAGATAACCCGTGCCGCAGCCGACGTCCAGAACCCGATCACCTGGGCGGGCACCGGTCAGCGCGGCGATACGGGTGAACACCCTGCGGCGGCGCCCGCCGAGGCCGATTTCCGCCAGCACCTCGTAGGCGCGGGGGTGATCGATCGTGCCGCCGCCGTCCTCCTGTTTCGCGGGGCCGTGTCCGATACGCATGGCACTTCTCCTTTTCCGGAACAGGTTGTTTAGTTATGAATGGTCAGTTCGTTGACGCGGAAGGGTCAACACGCAGATTCGCCAGGTCGTGCCGTACTGAACAGGAGTGATGAAGATGTCCGGGACCCCGAGGCGGGAGAGCTCCGACAGGCGCGTACGGCGCACCCGCCGAGCCATCCGGCAGGCGTTGGTGGACCTGATCCTGACCAAGGGGTACGAGGCGGTGACCGTCACCGACCTCATCAACCGCGCCGACGTCGGACGCTCGACCTTCTACGCGCATTTCACGGACAAGGAGGAGGTGCTCTTCAGCAGCCTCGACGAGCTCTCCGACCTTCTTCGACTCGATCCCGCGTCACGCTCGGACAGGCTGCTCTCGTTCACCCTGCCGATGTTCGAACATCTTCACGAGCAGCGGCGCCTGGCGCGGGCCCTGCTCGGGCGGCGCGGGGGCACCGCCGTGGTCGCGCGCGGTGAGCAGATCATGGCCGCCGTCGTCCGTGACGAGCTGCTGGCGGCGCTTCCCGAGGGGAGCCCGCCGCCGGCGTCGCTCGACATGGCGGTGATCTGCGTGACCGGGGCGTTCATGGCGCTGCTGCGCACGTGGGCCGACGGTGAGCTCGTCGCCACACCCGCCGAGATGGACGCGGCGTTCCGTGCCGTGGTGCTGCCCGGCCTGGAAACGGTGCTGGCCGTACAGCGGGGTCGTCCCATGTGAGGCGGTCGCGAGGGACCCGCACCCGGCGGACATCACGATCGATGCGCCGAACTCCCGCGCATACCGCGCACATGGTTCCATTGACCCGAAAGAGGAGGAGACATGCTCACCGTGCCGACGGCCGCCGGCCGCCTCGCGAGCTGGCTGGGACTGGCCGGGCACCTCTGCGCGCTGCCCTTCTATCTGGCGAGCGGGCTGGTGGCCCCCCTCTGGGCGATCATCGCCCTCCTCGTCGTGTGGCTGGGACTGCTGGGCGTCTGCGTGGGGGCGATCCGGGCGCGCTCGGCGTGGGGCTTGGCGGTGCCGGTGTCGGCGGTCGGCATCTGGCTGGGCGCGGTCTCGGCCGGCGAGGCGTTCCTGGGCTGGACCGCCTGACCACCACTGCCAACGGCATGGCCCGCGAGCGCGGCGACCCCCCGTCCTTCACAGGAGTAAGGACGTCGAACGGGGAAGATCACTGAAGGTTCGTCGACCGCCTGCGTAACGGCCACCCCGCCGGCCGTCTGGTGATCGAGAGCCGCTTCCCGCTCGCCTGCCCCTGCCCGGGGAGGACTGGAGGAGATGTGACAGCCGTGGTGCCCGCACAGAGTCAGGCCGAGAACCAGGCCGATAACCAGGCCGAGAACCAGGCCGAGAACCAGGCCGATAACGAGGCACAGGAACAGGGTCGGGCACAGGAACGGGCGCGCACACCGGCGAGTGCGCTCGCGCTGGAACTCGCCGCCGCCGGACGGCTCCCCGCGTTCGTCTACGACCTGGCCGAGCTGGACGCGCACATGCGGTCCGTCCGGGCGGCACTCGGAGACGTCGAGCTCTATTACGCGGTCAAGGCGAACCCCGACCCGGAGCTGCTGCGCGTTCTCTCCTCACACGTCGACGGCTTCGAGGTCGCCTCTGGCGGAGAACTGGCACACGTACGCGCGTCGTACCCGGACACGCCGGTCGCGCTGGGCGGTCCGGGCAAGACCGACGAGGAGCTCGTCAGCGAGGTCACCCGGCTCCACGTGGAGAGCAGCGGCGAACTCAGGCGGCTGCTCGCGTCCGGACGCGCCGCCGACGTGCTGCTCCGGGTCAACCTCGACCTCCCGGTCGAGGGCGCGTCCCTGGCCATGGGAGGTGGAGCGACTCCGTTCGGCATGGATCCTGCCGCGATCGACGAGTGCCTGGACCTGCTCTCCGCTCAGGACACGGTCCGGCTCCGCGGGATCCACGCGCACCTCGCCAGCGGACTCGACGCGCCGCGGATGCTGGAGCTGGCCGCCGCCATCCTGGAGTACGCGCGGGGAGTCGGCGTCACCGAGATCAATCTCGGCGGCGGCATGGCCGTCTCCTACACCGATCCCGAGCGGCGGTTCGACTGGCACGCCTACGGCCGGGGCCTGGCGGAGCTGCGCCGTCCCGGCGAGGTGCTCCGCGTCGAACCGGGGCGTTCGCTGACCGTCTACTGCGGCCGGTACGTGACCCGGGTCATCGACGTCAAGCGCGTTCACGGCGAGCTGTTCGCCGTGGTCGCGGGCGGAACCCACCACATCCGCACCCCGGCGACCAAGGGGCACAACCAGCCGCTGGTCGACGGCGCGCCGGGCGAGCCCATCACGATCGTCGGTCAGCTCTGCACCCCCAAGGACGTGCTCGCCCGGCGCGTACCGATCAGCCTGGAACGCGGCGACGTGGTGGAGTTCACCATGGCGGGCGCGTACGCCTGGAACATCTCCCACCACTCGTTCCTCATGCACCCCGAGCCGGGCTTCCACTACATCGGAGGATGAGGCGACCGCCGGGGCCCGGCGTACGGGCACGGCATGGCGCCCGAGGCGGCTCAGGGAAGGGTGACGAACCGGCCGAGGAACTGCCGGGCGGTGGCGGTGTCCAGGCGGTAGTCGAGGTTGGTCAGCTTGCAGGCGTCGTCGTCTCCGCTGATCGTCGTGGCCACGATCAGGTGGGACTCGCGTCCTCCCAGGAAGTTGGGGCCGCCCGAGTCGCCGAAGCAGGTGCTGCCGTCCTTCTTGGACTTGATCGACAGCTTGAGCCACCGGGGAGTGAGGGACTTGAACGAGATGGACGTCTGGTTGCGGACGTCGGTGTAGACGTAGTGCGTGCCCTTGGTCGGGTTGAGGGAGCCGTACCCGACGGGGGTGAAGCGCGTCGTCTTGAGGCCCTCGTCGGCCTTGAGCTCGTCGAGCAGGCCCTCGGTCGGCAAGGTGGCGGGAGCGATGTCCGGGACGGGTGTGTCGAAGACGACCACGGCCATGTCGTGGTTGTCGGCCTTGTCGCTGTAGCGTGAGTCGGCCACGAATCGACCGGTGTAGACCTTGACGCCCGGTTTGTAGCGGCTCTCGAAGGAGACGCGAGCGATCTTCTTCCCGTCCTTCCGCTTCTTCACGTCCTCCCCGCAGTGGGCGGCGGTGAGGAAGACCGTCGGCGAGATGAGCGTGCCGGTGCAGAACGACCAGGTGTCGTCACTGTGCGGCTTCTCGGCGATCATGGCCCCTACTTCAGGATGATCGGTTCCGTCGGCGGACCCGTTGGTGATGGCGGCCGCCGGGGAAGCGACACCCATCACCAGCAAGGCAGGAATCATGACAAAAGGGACAAAACGCATTCAGGAACTGTAGCCGCCCGTGGGATTCGCTTGACATAGGGCAACAGAAAGATCTACGTACAAACCGGTTAAAACCGGACGATCTACGGCGACCGTGTGATCGGCTATGCCCGCTTCGCCACCGGCCACGACGTCGTCGAGAGCCGTCGCCGAGGTCAGTGCGCGTCGCCGGCGGCCTCTGCCGCACCGATGCGGGCACGGCGGCGCGTGGTCATCGCCCAGGCGGCCGGCGCGGCCGCGGCGAGCAGCGCCCCGGCAGCCCCCACTGCGTGCTGCGCGCTGAGGCCCGCGGCCTGCCCGGAGCCGTCCCCGGTCAGGTAGACGCCGCCGATGACGGCGACTCCGAGCGTGCCGCCGAGTTGCTGGACGGCGTTGAGGAGCCCCGCCGCCGAGCCGGTCTCCTGCGGGGAGACGCGGCGCAGCGCGGCGGTGAAGAACGGCGGGGTGAACAGGCCCACGCCGAGGCCGGCCAGGGCGAGGGCGAACGGCAGGCCGAACGGGTAGTGGCCGGCGGGCGCGGCCCGGTAGGCGAGAGCGGCGGCGGCGAGGCCGGAGGCGAGAACGGCCAGGCCGACGTGCAGGACACGGGTGCCGTAGCGGGGGACGAGGTGGGAGCCGGCAGCCCAGGAGCCGACGGCCAGGCCGGCGGACCACGGCACCAGGGTGAAGCCGGCGGCGAGCGGGCCGGCGCGCAGACCCAGTTCCAGGTGCAGGACCACAGTGATCATGACGCCGTTCATGACGGCGAAGAACAGGGTGGAGGTGGCCAGCGCGGCGGGGAAGGCGCGGCCGCGCAGCAGGGACGGCTCGACCAGCGGGGTGCGGCCGGCGGCGGCCGCGCGTCGCTGGTGGGCGGTGAACGCGATCAGCATGAGCACGCCGAGCGCGGCGGCGGCCCACGCGGTGGCGCTCGGCGCACCGGTGTCGGTGGCGAGCGGACACACCAGCAGCGCGGTGCCGGCCATGGCCATGGCGGTGCCGGTCGGGTCGAGGCGGGGGCGTACGGGGGCGCGGTCCTCGCGCAGGCGCGGGGCGATGGCCAGGACGGCGGCCGCGAGTGGCAGGTTGACCAGGAACACCGCGCGCCAGGAGGTGCCGAGCAGGTCGGCGTGGGTGAGCACGCCGCCCAGGACAGGGCCGAGGACCGCGGACAGGCCCATGACCGGGCCGATGGTGCCCAGCGCCTTGGGGAGTTCGTCGCCGTCGAACATGGCGCGGATCAGTCCGAACGTCTGGGGGATGATCAGGGCGGCGGCGGCGCCCTGCGCCGCGCGCATGCCGATGAGAGCGGCGGCGGTGGGGGCGAGCGCGCAGGCCAGTGAGGTGAGGGCGAACGCGGTGACGCCGATCCGGAAGACGCGGCGGCGGCCTGCGATGTCGCCGAGGCGGGCGGCGATGAGCAGGCCGAGGGCGAAGGTGAGGGTGTAGGCGGCGCTGTACCAGGGGATCGCGGTGGCGGAGCCGCCGAGGTCGGCGTGGATGACGGGGCCGGCGACCTGGACGACGGTGGCGTCGAGGAGGTTCATGGCCTCGGCGGTGAGCAGCGCGATCAGGGCGGTCCACCGCCAGCGGTACGCGGCGGGAGCCGGATGGTCGGATGCGGCGGGAGCCGGCTGGTCGGACGGGGTGGAGTGCTCGGTCATGGGGTCCCCCGTGGGTGGTGTGGGTGGGCGGATCTACGACATGCCGGGCTGTCCTTCCGCCTGAACAGCCCGGACGCCGTATCGATCCCGCTGGTTCGACCTGATCCGAGGTCGATCACCAGCGTCGGGACAACCGGCCCGATCTCACTCGGCCCGATCTCACTCGGCCAGGGCGCGACGCAGGGCTGCCGCGAGTTCGGCGATCTGCCGCTGTGACACCTCGGCGGACAGGATCGCCTGCGACCCGTGGAAGGTGCCGGGCCACTGGTGCAGCTCGACCGACACGCCCGCCTGTAGCAGGCGCAGCGCGTAGTCGATGGCTTCGTCACGGACCGGGTCGAACTCCGCGGTGGCGATGTAGGCGGGGGGCAGGCCGGACAGGTCGGTGGCCCGCGCCGGGGCGGCGTACGGCGTGGCAGGCTGGGAGCCCAGGTAGTGCCGCCACGCTGCGGTGATCTTGCCGCGATCATGCCAGGGCGTATCGGTGAAGTTCCGCTGCGACCATGTCTGCTGCCGGTCGTCGAGTCCGGGCTCGTTGAGCAGCTGGAAGCGGATCGGCGGCCCCTGCTGGTCACGGGCCCGCAACGCCACCGCGGCCGCGAGCCCCGCACCGGCGCTGTGTCCTCCGACCGCGATGCGGGCCGGGTCGACGCCGAGCTCGGCCGCGTGCTCTGCCGTCCAGGTCAGTACGGCGTAGGCGTCGTCCAGGGCGGCCGGAAACCGATTCTCGGGGGCCAGACGGTAGCCCACCGAGATCACCACCGCGCCGGAGCCGTCGGCGATCCGGGCGGCCCACGGGTGCTCGGTGTCCAGGTCACCGAAGACCGTTCCACCGCCGTGTAGCCAGACGATGGCGCCCTGGGCCTGGTGCGGGCGGTAGATCCGCACCGCCACGTCCGAATCGGCGGGCACCGTACGTTCCTCGATCTCCAGTCCCGCCGTGTCCGGTGCCGGCCTCGCGGCGGCCAACTCGGCGAAGCTCTTGCGCGCGGTGACCGGGTCGGTCAGGTCGACCTGCGGGAGAAACGGGATGAATGCTTCCAGTTCGGGATCCATGTCGGCCATCCTTACGAGTGCCGCTCCCGAGTTCATCAGCCATCCGTCGGGCTTCTCGCCCCGATCGCGCACCGATCGGCGCATATCCTCTTCGCCATGGAGGCGCTGGCCGAACGGCTGTCGGGACTGGATTCGTACGTCGACGGCGCGATCCGCGTCGTCGCGTTCTACGACACACT
Source organism: Microtetraspora sp. AC03309 (assembly GCF_020826795.1). NCBI lineage: Bacteria > Bacillati > Actinomycetota > Actinomycetes > Streptosporangiales > Streptosporangiaceae > Microtetraspora > Microtetraspora sp. AC03309. The sequence goes on from NZ_JADDIL010000011.1 coordinate 85,611, forward strand.
GATGCGCCGGCGGGTGGATCTCCCCGCGCTCGCCCGGGCCTCGGCGGGCCTGGCCGAGTGCGTGGCCGGAATTCGGCTCCACAGCACGGGGCGGGCGATCCGCGTCTCCCCCGAGGGCACGGAAGCGTCCACCCCGCCGTCGCCCGCGTCCACCACGGCGCCGATCACCCTCGACGAGGAGGAGATCGGCACGGTATGGCTGGAACGCCCCGGCACGCCCGACCCGCTCGACGACGTGCTGCTGGACCGGCTCGCCATCGCCGTCGCGGCGGTCGTCGAGAGGTACGGCCCGGCCCGCACCACCATGGCCGACCCCGCCCTCGTCGAACTGGTGATCAGCTCCGACAGCGACGAGGCGGCCAGGGCCCGGGCGCTGCGGCTCCTGGGTTTCGCCGCCGACCTGCCGATCCGCGTCATCGCCGTACGATCGCGACTTCCGCTCGACCAGGTCGGCGGCCTGGTCTGCCCGGCTCGCCCGGTGAAGGCGGCACCGCTCGCCGACGTGGGCGTCATCCTGGCCACCACCGTGGACCCGGCCCGGTTTCCAGCGGATGTACGCGCGGGCATCGGCGCCGCCGCGAGCCCCGACCGATCCTGGCGGCAGGCCCGCAGCGCCCTCCGCTTCACCACCCCACGCCAGCCGGTCGTCCGCTACGACAGCCTGGGCGCGCTGGCACTCCTGGCCGAGATACCCCAGGACGCCGCACGCGACAACGCCGACGTGACCGCGATCACCCGCATGGCCGGCAGCCCGGAAGATCTGGAGACTCTGGACGCCTACTGCGCCACCGGCTCCCTACGTCGGGCCGCCGACCTTCTCCACCTGCACCACAGCAGCGTCGCCCGCAGGCTCGACCAACTCGGAAAGGCCTTGGACATCGACCTCACCGAACCGACCGGACTGATGCGGGCCAGACTCGCCCTGACCGCATGGCGGCTGCTCGACGACTGAGGAAGACCCGTCTCGCCGCCTCCGGGTACCCGTACACGGTGGTGCGCGTGATCCGGGGTTCGTCTCCACCGGCCCCCGGCGGCGGGAGGCACGAGATCAGGACAGGGCGCGCGGGTCGGCGTGCAGGCGCCGCGAGAGCCGCACGGTGATGAACTCGTTGTCGTCGGCCTTACCGGCGGTCCGGCCGGAGGAGAACGGGAAGTTGTTGTCGTTCAGGAGGACCAGGGTCTGGTCGTCCAGCAGGGCGATGTCCTCGATCGTCTGGAACGGGAAGCGGAAGGTCGGCCCGAAGCCGCCGATCCCCTTCGGGTTGGCGAGATCGAGCAGGTCGGCGACGAGGGTCTTGTCCAGCTTCCCGTCATGGTCGCGGTCCCGCGTGTCGGCGAGGTAGACACGCTTGAACGCGGCTGCGTCGCCCTGCGCGTTGTCCCTCTCGATGATCAGGAACCGGTGGCCGTCCACCGAGATGGCGTCACCGATGGCGTTCGACGGCGATTCGAGCTGATAGGTCCAGCGCCGCTTGGTGTAGGCGCCCTTGCGCACGTCGAACTCGTACATCCGGAGGGTTCCCGCCTCGTCCCCGGTGACGGTTCCTTCGAGGAGCGGATAGAGGCGCTTTCCGTCCACGGACCGGGCCATGCCCTCGAAGCCCTTGCTGCTGCCGAGGTTCGGGTTTCCCCCGTTGAGGTACGGGTTCTCCGGCGCCTTCACGCCGGGCAGCTCGACCGGGGCGCTGAGCAGCTTTCCGGCGGCCGAGAAGTGCAGCAGGAACGGGCCGAACTCGTCACCGATCCACAGTGTGCCGTCCTTGGCCCGCACGATCGACTCCACGTCGAAGTCGGCCCCCGTGAGCACCCGGTCCTGCCTGGTCAGCGGGAACGTGATGTGCTTGCCGGGATCGCTCAAGTTGAACCCGCCGAGGACCTTCACCTTGCCGGTCGAGACGTCGGGCCTGATGTGGTGGACGCGCAGCAGGAAGTCCGCACTGTTGGCCTTCGCTCCGTATCCGTTGTCGGAGAGCACGTCGAAGGTGCCGTCACCCCGGCGTACGACACCGCTGAACCCCTGGACGGGCTGTCCCGCGAACGGGGCGGCGATCCCGTTGAACGGCCCCGCCCCGATCGCCGATCCGGACGGCTCACTGCCCGGCACGAAGGTCTCCGCCGGAAGCACGGCGAATCCGGTCAGGGTGGCCCGGCCGAAGGTGTCGGCGGGGGTGGCGGAGGCGGGCTGCGCGAGCCCGAAGGTCAAGGCGGCGGCACCGACGATCGTCAAAATTCGTTTCATGGGGCGCACGTTAGGGATGCCAGGTGACCGGACATCCAACGCGAACCAGACGGGATGTGACCGCGTCCGGACAAGGACGTCGGCCGGTAGACGGAGAGTGCCGTTGTGGATCCGCGCGGTGGCGTCCGCATTCGACCACAACGGACATGGCGCCGTGAACGACGTCATCGCGCAGGCGATGTCGGCCCTGATCCCGGGTGGAGCGGCGCGCGGTGAACTGGTTCGCGGACACCGCGTACTGCGCTGGGTCGAGGCCGGCGCGGGCGGTCCGACGGTCGTCCTGGACGCAGCCGGCGGCACACCCGCGCTGACCTGGACGCCGATCCTGCCCGCGCTCGCCGAGCACACTCGCGTCATCGCCTATGACCGCGCCGGGCCGGGCGCGAGCGACCCCGCGATGCCGATCACGATCGACTCCGAGGTCGACGACCAGGCGTGTGCCGAAATAGGCCCGCACAGCCAGCGAATACGACTCACGCCCATGAGGTGAGAACCGCAACAGTGAAAGGCGCACTAAGGTCATTTCGTGCTGCCTCTCGCGTCTGCAGATCCGGGTCAGATCAACGCCTTCCGACTGAGCGGTGTACTCGGCCGAGGTGGGCAAGGGTCGGTGTATCTAGGGCAGGACGCCGCGGGGGCGAAGGTGGCGGTGAAGGTGCTGCACGCGCAGATGGAGGATACGGAGACGCACCGGCGGTTCATGCAGGAGGTGGAGGCGACGCGGCGGGTGGCGCCGTTCTGCACGGCTCGGGTGCTGGATGTCGGGGTCGCCGACGGCCGGCCGTACATCGTGAGCGAGTTCATCACCGGGCCCTCGCTGGACCGGCTGGTGAGAGGCGAGGGGGTGCGGTTCGGCAGCGGGCTGGAACGGCTGGCGGTGACCACCTTGACCGCGCTGGCCGCCATCCACCGGGCCGGGATAGTGCACCGGGACTTCAAGCCGAGCAATGTGATCATGGGGGCCGAAGGGCCGGTCGTGATTGACTTCGGGATCGCCAGGGTGCTGGATCAGACCGCAACCGGCAGTGTGATGGGGACGCCCGCGTTCATGGCGCCCGAGCAGTTCGCGGGCGGGGCGGTCGGGCCGGCGGCGGACCTGTTCAGCTGGGCCAGCACGATGGTGTTCGCGGCTACCGGGCATCAGGCGTTCAAGGGGGACACGATGCCCGCCATGATGCACGCCATTTTGACCACCGAACCGGATCTGTCCGAGGTGCCGGAGGGGGTGCGGCCATTGCTCGCGCGCTGCCTGGCCAAGGCCCCGGAGGCACGGCCCGGCACCGAGGAACTGCTGGGCCTGCTGACAGGGCAGGAGTCGGGGGCTGCGGCCGGATCGCGGACCGTGCCCGTGCCGGACCGTCCGGCGCCCCCGCCGTCCGGGACGTTGCTCCTGCCCGACCCGGAATCGCAGGCGCCGGGGAGCCGGGCTCACTCCCCTGCCCCGCAGTTGATCGCCTCCGTGGTGGCGCTGGTCTTGATGGCCCTGCTCGCGCTGACCCTGTTCGCCCAGGGACTGGATTTTCTCGCCGGGTGGGCCTTCGAGCACCACGCGTACCTCCTGAGCCTGCCTGCCTGGATCATGCTCAGCATGGGCTGCCTGATCCCGGTGGTTCCCGCCTTCTGCGTGGCGGTGTGGCGCCACAGTGTGGCCTCGGCGATCAGCATGGCGCTCGTGATCCCACTGGCCCTGGTCTTCCTGTTCTGGGGGTTCGTCCTGGGCGCCGAGGACAACCTGCCCGAGGTGCTGCTCGCGATCGTCCCCAGCGTCCTGCTGGGCGTGGCGGTCGCAGCGGCCGCACTCCTGCTGTGGCGGCTGAACGCCTTCATCGCGGTGCTCGGCGGGATCGGCGGCCTGCTGATGTCGGTGGAGACCGTCGGTCACCTCGTGGATGTGATGCCGGGGTCGCCGGGGCGTACCTTCGAGGCCCTGATGATCGTGATCCTCCCGCTCACCAGGTTCACGCTCGGTGCCTGGCTCGCGCTGCTGGGCGTCATGCTCATACTGCGGGCCGTACAGCGCGGAAAACATCAGGGCGCGAGCGCGGCTGAAGACCGTTTTCCTGCTCACCGGTCACGATGATCGAGTGGCGGTGACACCCGACGGCCGCCGAATGACCAGCGGCGGTGGCGACGGCACGGCACGCGTGTGAAGTCTGGCCACCGATCAGCGACAGCGAGCCCGCCCGGTCTCTCCGGCCCGGTCTCACAGCTTCGGCGACGGGGAAGGCACGGCGAAAGCGGGCCGGCGGTCAGGACTTCATGAGAAGGCTGGTCTGCGAGCCGAACTCCCGGAAACCGAGGGCTCGGGCGACTCGTCGCGACGACTCCGGACGCGCTCTCCACTGCGGCGGCAACCCGTTGACCAGAGCGTCGGCCACCGCCACCGAGGCCACCAAGCGAGCCCGGCCATGGCCGCGATACGTCGCGGCGGTCAAGACGGACAGCTGCGCCGCCGTATCGCATGCCCGGGACCCGGCCTCGCGGGCGGCTTGGTAAAGGAGAGGGTTGAACAGGGACCACTGCCGGGTCGGAGCTGCCATCGGTTTCGTCGTGCCTTTCCGTGACGAAAGCAGGGCCGAGGAGGGCGGCGGAACCCGGCGACGCCATGCCGGCCGCCCGCATCCCGCGCCGGATGCGCCCCGAGATCGCCCAGGCGTTCCGGGATGTACTCCTTTGGGGGCCACCTGCGCGTCTCCTACTCGAGGGCCGCGAGGGGTGGGGCCCGCGTGGCGGATGAGATCCGGGCCGACCCCCGGACATCATGAACAGACCTCGGTGCGGTCGGTGCGGTCAGTGCGGTCAGTGCCGCACCGACCGCGCCGATCGCGCTGATCGCGCTGATCGCGGAGAAGGAGAGGTGGGGACGTGACCAGCAATCCCGAGCAGGTGCTGATGGTGGTCAGTGACGGATCCGTGCAGCTCATCGAGGCGGTGTACATCGGCCGTGACGATCGTGCGCACCGGCACGCGAGGAACATCGGGGCCGTGGTGGTCGCGCTTCCGATCGTGGCCGACTACCGGCCCGCCGACGAGGACGAGTCGGCGCATGACCACCCGGCCGCGCGGCCGGCGCCGCCCGGTGGGCTGATGGCGGCCGCGCCGGCGGAGCCGCGCCTTTAACAGCATGGTGGAAGGCGCGTGAGTTTGCGGGAATCCTCAATGGGGCGAGTGGGCACCGGCCGTGCTGAATCCGGCGCTCGGCCGCCACCACGTGAAGCCCCCGAACGCGACTCCGCCGCACCCCGCCACGGCTACGGAAGCACATGACCGCCTGGCGTTCCATTCGCGTGTTCGACACCCGCCATGCGCCCGCCGTGCCGGCTGTGCCCGCTGTGCCGGCTGCGAAAATCGACGGCGGTTGTCCCGGCGTGATGGTAGACATCCAGCGTGGCGAAGACACTTGAGTTCCCCGTTTTGTTGCGGCTGATCGACGAACGGTCGGTCGCGTTCCGGGCCGCGGTCTCCGCCGCGCCCAGCCTTGACGCGCAGGTGCCGACCTGCCCCGAGTGGACGCTGATCGATCTAGTGCACCATCTGGGCGGGGTGCACCGCTTCTGGGCTGCCACCGTCGCCGCAGGGCCTGCCGATGCTCCCCCGGCCAGGAGCGCGTCGGCTGCGCCCCGGGAGCGCGATGCCCTACTGGCCTGGTCGGTCGAGTCGACGGAGCAGTTGCTGAGCGCGCTGCGCGAGGCCGGCCCGGATGCCGGTTGCTGGACGTGGTGGGGTGCGTCGGAGTCGCCGCAGACCTCCGGTGCCGTCGCCCGGCACCAAGTCCAGGAGGTCGCGGTGCACACCTACGACGCCCAGATCACCCTGGGTACCCCGCAGCCGCTGCCGGACGAAGCGGCACTCGACGGTGTCGACGAGTTCCTGTCCACTTGCTGCGCATGGACAAGCGCCTGGCCGCACAAGCCCGCTGCCGTCGACTTCCACGCCGTAGAGGGCCGCTCCTGGCGCCTCTCGCTCTCCGGCGAGGGCGCGCGGACCACCCGTCTCCCCACGCACGGCACAATGCCTGACCCCGTTGCTGACACCGTTACTGACCCCGTTGCTGACACCGCTGCCGACGAGGACCCGGACGCGGCCGCCGCCTCCGCCCGGGGCACGGCCAGTGAGCTGGTCCTCACCCTGTACGGCCGAATTCCGGTGGACTCCCTGCAACTCCACGGTGACCGGCATCTCTTCGACCTGCTCCAGGCCTGGGAGCCTGAGTAGGAACGTGACGACGCGCCACCTCGTGGCGCCCCGAGGGCATGTCGGTTCCCGCCCGTTGGCGTGACAGCGACCACCCGCTCCCACAGGTCGTCCGGAACAAGACCGGCACGCACGCGGACACCCCGCCGACCACGATCGTCGAGCACAAGACCCGCGGCTCGACTCATTCTGAAACGATCAGTTGAAGGGCACACCTCGTCAGCGCGTCTCGCTCGCCGACCGGGCGCCTTGGGCGCGCAGCCACTCGGCCAGATCGTCGGCACCGGAGCGGCGGGCGGCGTCCAGCGGGGTGAGGCTGTCATAGCCGACCCAGTCGAGATCGCCGCCCATCGCGAGAAGGTGCTCGGCGCTCTCGCGCTGCCCGCCGTGGCAGGCGCACCACAGGGCGGTGGTCAGAGCGTCACGGCCGGGCCGGGGCTCCGCCCGGGTGATCCGGCGGACGCGATCCATGAGCCCGAGCGACGCGGCCTGCCACAGGTTCGTCACCGCGCCGCGCTCGACGAGCCGTCTGGCGGCGTTCCACTGCCCGAAGGCGACCGCGTCGGCCAGCGGCGTGCCGCCGTCGACGACGGAGCCGGGGGCCTCGATGTCGGCGCCGCGGTCGAGCAGCGCGTCCACGACCGGGACGTCGCCGTTGCTCGCCGCCCAGTGCAGCGGGGTCTCGGTGTGCGGGCCGGCGAACCGGCCGTTGACGTCGGCCCCCGCCTCCACCAGCACCGCGACCGTACGCGGTCCGCCCGGGTGGTGGCCGGGCCAGTCGGTCGCCACGTGCAGCAGCGTCCGCGACATGCCCTCCGCCGACCGGAGCCGGACGGCGGCCAGGTCGGGATGCTCGTCCAGAAGCCGCCGCAACTCGTGCACCGCGCCGGTGCGGATCGCCTCCACCGCCGCGACCGCGACCGGGTCCTCGCTGTCCAGGTACGCCATGGACACCATCCTCGCCCGACCGGCCGACAGAACACTCGGAGGCCACTACCTGGCGGTGAAGACGATCTCCACTCGCCGGTTCTTGGCGCGGTTCTCCTCGACGGGCCTGCCGTCGACGATGTTGGGCAGCTTGGGCTTGGCCTCGCCGAAGCCTCTGACCTGGAAGGTCACGCCGGACAGCGTCGCCTGGAGCGCCTGCCGTACGGCCTGCGCCCGCCTGAGAGACAGCACGTTGTTGTAGGCGTCGGTGCCCTGGTCGTCGGTGTGGCCCTCGACCCTGACCACCCCGCCCGCGGACTCGGCCTGGACCTTCGCGGCGATCTGCCGCAGGCGCGCCTTCGCCTTGGCCGTCAGCACGGCCTTGTCGAGCGCGAACAGCACATCGCTGGTGAGCGCCACGGTGACCTGCTCGCCCTGCTTCGACTCGCTCTCGGCGCCGTCGAGCGACTCCGCCTCGGCGTTGATGTCCTCGACGGGGGCCACGATCTCCTCCACCCCGGCCGTGGCGTCCACCGGATCCGCCCACGCGACCGTCGCGGGACCGGCCACGGGTCCGGCGACCAGCGCGACCGCGAGCGCCAGGACGACGAGGCGCTCAGGAGATCGGGACATCGGTGAACACACCCAGGATCTTGAGATCCACGTTGATCTTCGTGACGTCCGGCGGCGGGGCGGCGAACGTGGCGTGCAGCGGCAGAACCTCACCGGGCTCGGTGAACAAGTCGTAGTCCGAACACAGGCATTTGGCCTTGGGGTAGGCCCCCGTGCGGGCGACGGTGTACCGCTTGCCGTTGGCCGGATCGACCAGGCTGATCCCCGCCACGGTCAGGCCGAGGCCGGCGGGGGTGTCGCCCATGCCGCTGTTCATCTGCCAGCGCGCGACGCCCTTGTTGGTGACCGTCAGGGTCAACGTGGAGAGCCGGCCCTGCCGCTTGAGTCCGGTGATCTCCACGGTCAGGTCGGCGCCGCCGACCTTGACCTCCCTGCTGGCGATCACCGTGCCCTGCTCGGCGGGCGCGCTCGCCTGCCCGTCGGGTGCGGCGTCACCACCGACGGCGTCCCCGGAACCGCCGGCGTCACCACCGGTGGAGCCGTCGGAACCGGTGGCGTCGGAACCGGTGGCGTCGGAACCGGTGGCGTCGGAACCGGTGGCGTCGACGGAGTCGGCGGCCTGCTTCCCCTGCGAGACCGGCTGCCTCTCCTCACCACTGCCACCCTGTTGCCCGGGAAGCATCCCGCAGCCGGTCAGCACGCCCGCCAGCACCGCCGTGAGCAGATATCCGGCCGCCTTCGGCGTGTTCCCTCTTCGCATCCCGTCTTCCACCTCTGCCTGTCGCGAATCGAACCCGGGCTCGACCGTAGGCGGGCCACCTTCAGAATCCGCATAGTGCGCTATATGCGCAGGCCACGCCGCCGTGACGCCTCGTTCGCGAGCTCCTGGGCCCCGGTCAGGCCGGGTCTGTCACCGAGCGCGGCAAACTCTCCCACAGCACGCGTTACGGCATCAACTGCCCCATCTATCTCATCCAGGTCCAGCAGCGCCCCGGCCAGGGTCAGCGACGCCCGCGCGACGCCTCGGCGGTCCCCGTACTCGCCGAACGTCCCGAGCGCCTTCTCCGCGGCCGCGCGGGCGGCGTCGGGCCTGCCCTCCGCCATGGCCACCCGTGCCAGGACCACCAGTCCCCCGGCCTCAGGCAGCCGGTCCCCCAGCCGCCGTACCAGGCCGAGGCCGCGTTCGGCCCACGTACGCGCCTCGGACGGCCGCCGCCGGTCCAGACAGAGCCCGGCGAGATCGAGCGAGACCGCCGCCTCCCCGCGCGGGTCGCCCAGCTCGCGGTAGACCTCAAGGCTTCTGACGAGCAGGTCCTCCGCCCGCCGTACGCCGCCGAGGGCGCGCAGCGCGTCGGCTCTGCCGCGCTGGTCGGCCGCCGCCGAGAACGCGGCCAGACAGGCCACGAAACAGGCTTCCGCCTCCGCCGGCCGCCCCTGGGCGAGATGGACCAGACCGAGCCGGTGCCGGGTACGGGCCACCTCGCCCGCCTCCGCCAGCGGAAGCGCTCGCTGGAGGGCGTCGGCGGCCTCGGAAAGGCGGCCCTCCATGCGGTGCAGGTCGGCCAGCGACCGCAGCAGCAACGCTTCGCCGTGGCGGTGGCCCATCCGCCGCGACGCCCGCAGGCCGATCTCCGCCGTCGTACGCCAGTCCTCGCGGTGCGCGCCGAGCTCGAAGAAGGGCGTCAGATAGAAGGCCAGCCGCCACGCCGCCTCGTCCAGCCCGGCTCGCTCGAAGTCGCCGACGGTGGCGACCAGGAAACCCCTCTCGGCGGCCAGCCAGCGGGCCGACTCCCTGAGCTGCGTCGTCTCCAGGGCCGCCGCCTGCTCCGCCGTACGGACCAGGGTCTGGCCGGAACCGGGCTCGGCGGGCAGGAGCATCGTCCTGGCCCGCCGGGTACGGTCGAGGATCTCCCGGGCGGCCGCGGCGAGCACCTGAGCGGGCGGGCCCTCCTCCGCGGCCAGACGCTCGGCGGCGTAGAGCCTGGTCAGGTCGTGCCGGCCGTACCGCTCCCGCCCGGCCGCGTCGAGCCCGCGCGCCTGCAGCAGGCCCGCCTCGGCCAGCGCCTCCAGCGGCCCGTCGGCGGGTTCGCCGAGAACGGCGGCGGCCGCCCACGGAGCGAAGTCGGGCGCGGACAGCGCGCCCAGCCGGCGCAGCAGCAGGCGTTCCCGGTCCGAGAGCGCACGGTAGCCGAGCGCCAGGCTGCCGCGCACGGCCAGATCGCCCGCGCTGAGCTCGTCGAGGCGGCCGTGCTCGTCGTCAAGGCGTCCCGCGAGGTACTCCAGCGTCCAGCTCGGCCGCCGCGCCAGCCGGGATCCGGCGATCCTGAGCGCGAGCGGCAGCCCACCGCACAACTCCGCGATCCTCGCCGCCGCCTCGGGCTCCGCGCGTACCCGCCGCTCGCCCACGACCCTGGCCAGCATCGCCACGGACTCGCCCGGGTCGAACACGTCGAGCTCCCAGGCGCGCGCCGCCTCCAGGCCGGACAGCGGCGAGCGGCTGGTCACCAGCGTCAGGCAGCCGGAGCCGGTGGGCAGCAGCGGGCGCACCTGGGCCTCGTCGGCCGCGTCGTCCAGCACCACGAGCAGCCGCCGCCCGCTCACCATGCTGCGATAGAGGCGGACCCGCTCGGCCAGATCGGCGGGCACGGCACCCTGCGGGCAGCCGAGCGAGCGCAGCAGGTCCTCCAGCACGGCGCCCGGTGTCCTGGCCGCGAGCGAGGCGTGCAGCCGTCCGTCGGGGAAGTCGAGCGCGGTGGCCGCGTGGACCGCGACCGCGGACTTGCCCGCACCCGCCGGGCCGTGCAGCACCAGGTGGACGGGCGCGGTCCCGGCCGCGGGCACGGATCGGCGGATCCAGTCCAGTACGCGCTCGCGTCCGGTGAAGTCGGCGACGTCAGGCGGCGTCTCGTTCGGCACGGCCCGCGCACCGTCCGGCATGTGCGGCGAACTCGGGATGCGCGGCGAGTGCGCCGAGCCCGCCGCATTCGGCGCATTCGGCGTGTTCCGCACGTTCGGCATGTTCGGCATGTTCGGCGAGCGCGCCTCTCCGGCCAGCACGCGCGCGTGCGCCTCCCGCAGCTCCGCACCGGGTTCGAGGCCGAGCTCGTCGACCAGCAGCCGCCGCGCCTCCTGGTACGCGGTGAGCGCCTCCGACCTGCGACCCGCCTGGTTGAGCGCCAGCAGGAGCTGCCCCCACGCCCGTTCGCGCAACGGGTGCGCGGTCACGTGCGCGCGCAGCTCCCCCGCCACCTCCGCGCCACGGCCGAGCGCCAGGTCCAGCTCGACGCGCTCTTCCAGCGCGGTCAGCCGAAGCTCCTCCAGCGGTACGGCATGCGCCCGCCGCAGCTCGGCCGAGTCGATGCCGGCCAGCGCGGGCCCCCGCCACAACCCCAGGGCGGCGCGCAGGCCGTCGGCCGCGCCGGCGACGCTGCCCGCGTCCCTGGCCCGCCTGGCCGCGGTCACCAGGCGCTCGAACCTGTACGCGTCCACCTGGTCGGGATCGACGTCGAGAAGGTAGCCACCGGGCACGGTGCGGATCCCGTCGACCACCTTGCGCAGGGCGCTCACGTACACGCGCAGCACCGGCTCGGCCGAGGCGGGCGGCTCGTCGCCCCACACCTCGACGATCAGCCGGTCGACGGTGAGCAGCCGGCCCGGCCGCAGCAGCAGGGCGGCCAGCAGCGCACGGTGCTTGGGCGGTCCGGGCGTCAGATCACGGTCGCCCGCGAGGACCTGGAGCGGGCCGAGCACGCCGAACCGCACCGCTCAGCCCTTCGCCGCGCGGAGCTCGAACGTGCGGAACCTGACCTGGACGGGCTGCGCCGTGTCCGGGGCCGCGTACACGCCGACGGCTCCCGGGCTGTAGGGGCCGCTCGTGTCGGCGGCCTCGCTCACCAGGTCGTCGTTGAGCCACATGCTCAGGGCGACCTTCTCGCCCCGCTGTACGCACTGGGCGACGACCCGGTTCTCCGCCGACTTCCTCACCTGGACGGGGCCGTGCAGGACGGTGCTCCGCCCGCCGTGCCGCTTGTTGATCGACGCCTCGCCCGAGCCGGTGACCGCGAACTCGTAGCGGTCGCCGGTGCCCGAGTCTCCGTGGCACCACACGCCGAACTCGCCCGAGCCCCGCTCCAGCCGCACCCTGGAGCTGATCACGATGCCTTCGGCGGACTCGCCCGAGAAGGGAGCCGACTTCCACAACCGCCAGCCGGCGTTCGCGGTCAGCACGTAGCCGCCGCCGTCCCGCTCGCTCCGGCCGCCCTCGGACGCGCCGACGGCCCAGGAGTCGGCGAAGTCCGCGCGGTAGGGCAGGGCCGTCGTGCCGAGGCCGGTGTAGACGGCCCACCCGCCGGCCAGGACCGCGGCGAGCGCGACGCCGCCCGCCACGACGCCCGCGACCCGGGGCCACCGTCGCCGCGCCGTCGCGAGCCGTGCCTCGGGTACGGCCGGGCCCGACGCGACCATGCCAGATACGGCCGGGTCCGATGCGACCGGGCCCGATACAGCCGGGCCCGATACGGCCGTGCGGCCGGATACGTTCCGGTCTCCGGGGATGTACAGGCCTGCGGCCGGGGCCGACCCATCGCGCGTGGTGGGTCCATCGGGTGGGACAGGACCGGCGGGCGTGCGCGGCGCGGCGGTGCCGGACCAGGTGCGTTCGACGACCTGGGTGGCCGTCGCGGGGGTCGGCCGGCCACCGACCAGTTCGTCCAACAGCCGCTGCGCGCTCGGCCGCCGCGCCGGGTCCTTGGCCATGGCCCGCTCGACGACGGCGCGCATGCGCTCGTCGAGGCCGTCGAGATTCGGCCCCTCGTTGACGATGCGGTAGAGGACCTCGGACGGCGAGCCGCCGCCGAACGGCAACCGTCCCGTACCGGCGAACGCGATCACCCCGCCCCACGCGTAGACGTCGGCCGCGGGCGTCAGCGGGTCGGCGCGTACCTGCTCGGGTGCCATGAACGCGGGCGTGCCCACGATCGCCTGGCTGGCCAGGCTCTGGTTGTCGACGAGCTGCGCGATGCCGAAGTCGATCACGCGCGGGCCGAGCGGCGACAGCAGCACGTTCGACGGCTTGAGGTCGCGGTGGATCACCCCGGCCCCGTGGATGGCGTGGAGCGCGGTGGCGATCCCGACCGCGAGCGCCTCCAGGTTGCCGCCGGTCAGCGGCCCCTGCTCGCGTACGGCCTGCGCCAGATCCGGCCCCTTCACGTATTCCGTGACGAGGTAGGCGACGCCTTCTTCGATCCCCGCGTCGAGTACTGGAGCCGTGCAGAACCTGGCCACGCTGCGCGCCGCCGTGACCTCGCGATCGAAGCGCCGCCGGAAGGCCGGATCGCGGGCCAGATGGGGATGGATCACCTTCACCGCGGCCAGGCCGCCGGTCGGGGTGGAGGCGAGGTGCACCACGCCCATGCCGCCCCGGCCCAGCTCACGCCTGAGCACGTATCCGCCGATCACGTTCATCGGAGTCACCTTACGGTCAAAGACCCCAACCACGACAAAGGCCTCAACCTCGGCTTCTGTCGGCTCAGCTCAGCTCGGGTGGAGGACGAACAGCCGGACCAGGTCGTCGACGCGATAGTGGAACCGGCCAGCCTGACCGGTGTCGACCACCGAGACGAACCGGGCCTCGACCAGGATCCCCAGATGGTCCACGGCGGCGCTGTGGTCCAGGCCGCAGACGGCGGCGACGGTGCCGGTCGTGAACTCGACCCGCCCCAACCTGGCCAGCCGGGTCAGCGTCTGGCGGACGTCCTTTCTCAACCGTGCGTGGCTCTGCACCAGACCGTCCCGTACGGCCAGGTCCGCGACGCTCAACTCGTCCAGCCGGCGATGCTCGTCGCGCAACAGGGCGACCAGGTCGGCGATGGGCCAGTACGGGCGCGCGGCGAGCCGGGCGCCGCAGATGCGCACCGCCAGGGGAAGCCTGTCGCACAGCCGGACCAGCTCGGCCGCGGCGTCGGGTTCCGCGGTCACCCGCTCGTGCCCGACGATGGCCGAGAGGAGCTGGATGGCGTGATCGGTGTCGAACCGGTCGACCTCCACGATCCTCGCGCCGCCGACGCCCACCAGCCGGGTGCGGCCGGTGATGAGGACCGCGCACGCCGGTGAGCCGGGGAGCAGGGGCCGTACCTGCGCCTCGTCCGCGGCGTCGTCGAGGATGACCAGCATGCGACGGCCGCTCACGAGGCTGCGGTACAGGGCCGTGCGCTCGGCCGGGTCGTCAGGTACGGCGTTCTTGGCGACTCCGAGCGCCCGCAGGAACCGCCCGAGCACGCGGATCGGGGATTCGGGCGTGGACGCGCCACCGCGCAGGTCGGCGTAGAGCTGGCCGTCGGTGTACGCGGACATCAGCCGGTGGGCGATGTGCACGGCGACGGCGGTCTTGCCCGCTCCGGCGGGACCGGTGATCGCCGCGACCAGCGCGGTCGTCCTGGTCGAGTCGTCGAGCACCCCGTCCAGGTGGTCGAGGAGCACGGCGACCGCCTTGGCGCGTCCCGTGAAGTCGGCGATGTCGGGAGGGGTCTGACGGGGGACGACCTGATGTCCCCGCCCGATGCCACTGGGCCGCTCGAACCCGCCGGGCGACGGAAGGTCCTGGTTGAGCACGCTCAGATAGGCGCTCTGCGCGTCCGCGCTGGGCGCGACGCCCAGTTCCTCGGCCAGCCGGGTTCTCAGCCGCTCGTACTCCATGAGGGCCTCCGCGGGCCGGCCGCAGGCGGCGTGTAACTCGATCAGGCGTGTGTGCAACGGCTCGTCGAACGGCCGCGCCCGTGCCAGGGCGCGGGCCCTCGGCAACACCAGTTCGGGCATCTGGACCGAGATGGCGAGCGTGGCCAGCCGCTGCACGCACGTGGCGTGCTCGTCTTCCAGAGCGCGGATCGCCGACTCCTCCCGCACCCCTTCGGGGAAGCCGTCAAGCACGGAGCCGTGCCAGAGTTCGAGAGCGCCCACCAGGGCGGCGAGCCGCTGGTGCGGGTCCCCTCCCGCGGTCTCGACGTCGGAGGCCAGCGCGGCGCGGAAGCGGGCGGCGTCGAGGAACCGGTCCGGCAGCCGGAGCCGGTAGCCGCCGCCGACGTGCTCGATCTCAGCGACCGCGGCCGCTTTGTCGCGCAACCAGGAGCGCAGTCGCGACACGGCCGTGCGCAGGGCGATCGTGCTGCCGACGCCGTGGCCCCACACCTGTTCCAGGAGACGCCCCTCGGGAACGACCTCGCCGTTGTGCAACAGCAGGACGGCGAGCAGCATGCGCGGATGGCGTGCCGGCAACGCCAACGTGATCCCTTCCACGCGGACCTGGAGCGGTCCGAGAATCTGGAAGTCGTACGCGGGAACGATTTTGTCGACGATCATGCCGGTTCCCTCGCCTGAGCCACTCGCGGATCATCGCGAAAGATCACACCAGAGTCGCAATAACCGCAATTGCGGACACAGCAATCATACGGCCAATGATCGGCAATGCCTGACCTTTAACGTCCAAGTGTCGACAAGTCGCGAGTCATCTCTGTCTGCGTAACACCGTGATTGGCGGAACCGATTTGGTAGGCATCGTGCGAGAATTCCGGTGACGCAACACACCGTAGTCGATCAGTTCTTGAATGTCGTCAGAAAGAACCCTGGCCACGTCGCGGTGCATTCGGCCGGATCCTCGGTCACCTATGCGGACCTGGCCGCCGCCGCCGGCGGGGTCCAGCGCCTCGTCACCACGGCGGGAGCCCGCCCGGGAACGCGCGTCGGCCTGCTGATCGGCCACGGCGCCGGCGTCATCGCGGCGATCATGGGAACTCTGCTCTCCGGCTGCGTCTACGTGCCGCTCGACCCGGCGTATCCGGCGCCGCGCCTGGCCTACATGATCGACGACGCCGACGTCACCGTGCTGGTCTCCACCCACGAGCACGAGGCGCTCGCCCGGACCCTCCTCGACGACCGGCCGTGCCCGGTCGTCTTCATCGAAGACGCGCCCCCGGCGGCGCCGGTGGTCTCCGGAGCGATCGACCCGGACGGCCTGGCCTACCTGCGGTACACCTCCGGATCCACCGGCGTGCCCAAAGGCGTGGCCCAGAGCCACCGCAACCTGCTGCACTGCGTCGGCAACCAGATCGACAGTCTGTCGATCACCGCGGAGGACCGGCTCAGCCTGCTCTCCTCGGTCAGCTTCGACGCCTCCATCCCGGACATCTACCCCGCGCTGCTGACGGGTGCGGCCGTGGTGCCGATCAACGTCCGCGCGCTCGGGCCGGGCGAGCTGGTACGCCGCCTGGCCGACCTCGGGGTGACCGTCTACCACTCCACCCCGACGCTCTACCGGTACGTGCTCGACGCCCTGGGGCCGGACGGCCGGTTGCCGTCGGTCCGTACCGTTCTGCTCGGCGGCGAGCGGGTGACCAGGTCCGATGTGGTCGCGGGCCGTGGGCGTTTCGCCGACGCGTGCCTCTTTGTAAACGGTTACGGCGCCACCGAGGCCACCTTCGCGGCGCACCATCGGACCTCCTTCGACCTGCCGGACACCGCGCCGGAAGCCGGTCCCCTGATGCCGATAGGCCGCGCGCTGCCCGGCTACGAGGTGGTGCTGCTGGACGGCGGCACCGGCGCGACCGCCGACGAAGGCACCGCGCACGCCGCCCACGCCGCCGACTCCGCCGACGAGGGTGAGATCGCCATCCGCGGCCCCTATCTGGCGCTCGGGTACTGGCGGGGCCCGGAACGCACCGCCGAGCGCTTCACCGTCGACGACGAGGGCAGGCGGGTCTACCGCACCGGAGACCTCGGACGCCGGCTCCCCGACGGCACGCTGGTCTGCCTGGGCAGGCTGGACCGGCAGATCAAGGTGCGCGGCTTCCGCGTCGAGCCGGCCGAGGTCGAGGCGCACCTGGTGGGACGGCCTGGGGTGGCCAAGGCCGTGGTCTCGCTCGCGGGCGACCGGCTCGTCGCGCATGTCCAGCCCTCCCCCGGCGCCGTACTCGATCCGGCCGCGCTGCGACGGAGCGCGGCCGAGAACCTGCCGGACCATCTGGTGCCCGCGGCGATCGTGGTGCTCGACGCGCTGCCGCTCACCCCGACCGGCAAGGTGGACGTCAGGGCCCTGCCCGCTCCCTCCCCCGTACGCGCGGGTGAGCGGCCGGCCACGCCCGTCGAGGCGGCCGTGCACGACGTCTGGTGCGACGTGCTCGGGGTGGACCAGGTCGGCGTGACCGAGCCCTTCTTCGACGCCGGCGGTCACTCCCTGCTCCTTGGACGGCTCCAGCGGCGGCTGGCCGACACGTTCGGGACGGCGGTGCCGATGACGGCGCTGTTCGAGCACACCACGGTGCGGGCCCAGGCCAGGGCCCTGAGCACGCCGACCGCGCCGACCACGCCGAGCGGACCGGCCGTCACGTCGTCCGCTCGGCCGGCCGCCACCGGCCAGGCCGACGACTTCGACGAGCGCGAGGACTTCGACGATCTCGACGATCTCGACGGGCATGTCGCGGTGGTGGGCCTGGCCTGCCGATTCCCCGGCGCGCCGGACCCCGCCGCGTTCTGGTCCGTGTTGTCCGACGGCGTGGACACCATCTGGGACTACTCGGAATCCGAGCTGCGCGAACTGGGCGTCGGCGCGACGTTGCTCGCCGACCCCGCGCACGTACGGGCCGGCGGAAAGCTGGACGGGGTGGCGGACTTCGACGCGGAGTTCTTCGGGTTCGCCTCCGACGAGGCCGCCCGCACCGATCCGCAGCACCGGCTGTTCCTGGAGACGGCCTGGGAGTGCCTGGAGGACGCGGGATGCGACCCGGAGCGGTTCGACGGCCAGGTCGGCGTGTTCGCCTCGACGTCGGCCAACAGGTACTTCCTGTTCCACCTGTTCGGCAACCCCGCCGCCGGTACGCCGGACGACCCCGACGACTGGGAGGGGCGGCTCCTGCCGCACCAGCGTTCCGACCACCTGCCGGGGCAGGTGGCCTACCGGCTCGGCCTGACCGGTCCGGCGATCGCGGTGCAGACCGCCTGCTCCAGCTCGCTGGTCGCGGTGTGCCTCGCCGCCCAGAGTCTCGCCGACCACCGCTGCGACCTCGCGCTCGCGGGCGGCGTCACCGTCACCTGGCCTCGCCACCGGCACACTCCCGGCGGGATGGTCTCCCCTGACGGCCGCTGCCGCGCCTTCGACGCCGAGGCCGCCGGCTCCGGCTTCTCCAGCGGAAGCGGCGTGGTGGCACTGAAGCGGCTCGCCGACGCCATGGCCGACGGCGACCACGTGTACGCCGTGATCCCCGGCTGGGCGGTCGGCAACGACGGCGCCTCGCGGGCCGGCTTCGCCGTACCCGGCCTGACCGGGCAGGTCGCCGCGGTGACCGAGGCGCTCGGCGACGCGGGGATCTCCCCCGACGAGATCGGCATGGTGGAGGCGCACGGCAGCGGCACCCCGCTGGGGGACGCGATCGAGGTGGAGGCGCTGACCCGCGCCTTCCGGGCGGCCGGTGCACGCGGCACCGGCCACTGCGCGCTGGGCGCGGTCAAGACCAACATCGGCCACACGGACGCCGCCTCCGGAATCGCGGGATTCATCAAGGCGGTCCTGTCGGTGTGGCACGGGCAGATCCCCGGCAACCTGCACCTCGGCACGCCCCACCCACAGCTCGAACTGGAGCGCGGACCGTTCTACCTCCCGTCCAAGACGACGCACTGGCCAGATGGCCGCCGCGTGGCCGGGGTCAGCGCGATCGGCATCGGCGGCACCGGCGCCCACGTCCTGGTGGCCGAGGCGCCAGGACAGGCTCCAGGACAGGCGCCGCCGGAGCCGGACGCAGCGGAGCCGGACGCAGCGGAGCCGGACGCAGCGGAGCCGGACGCAGCGGACGCGCCGGGGCCGGCAGGACCGGGGTCGCCGGGAGCGACGTCCGCCTCCGGGAGGCGGTACACGTTCCCCGTCTCCGCGCGCACTCCCGAGGCCCTGCGCGCGGCGATCGTACGGCTGCGCGACCACCTCGCCGCCAACCCCCACCTGTCACCGGCGGACGTGGCGCACACGCTGACGCTCGGACGCCGGACCTTCGCACACCGGGTCGTCGTGGAGTGCGGTGACCTCGCCGAGGCCGTCGCGGCGCTCGACCCCGACCTGCTGATGTCCCGGGCCGCCGCATCGGAGGCGCCGCCATCCGGTGCCGCCGTCCCAGGGCGGCGGGTGCCCCTGCCGACCTATCCCTTCCAGCGACAGCGCTACTGGATCGACCCGCCGGGAGGCAACTGATGTCCACTCTTACGGCCCGCTGGTTCCGCTGCCCGCGGCCGTTGCCGCAGGCGGCGCACCGGCTCTTCTGCCTGCCGTACGCCGGTGCGGGCGCGGGTGTGTTCCACCCGTGGCCCGCCGCGCTCGCTCCCGACGTGGAGGTGCTGGGCGTCCAGCTCCCCGGACGGGAGAACCGGATCGTCGAGCCCGCCGAGATCGACCTGGCCGAGCTGGCCGCCGCGGTCACCGACGCCACGACGTCGGACGGCCGCCCGTACGCGCTGTACGGGCATTCGCTGGGCGCGCGGCTCGCGTTCGAGCTGATCCGGACCCTGCGCCGGGCCGGCGCGTCACTGCCGGTCCGGCTGTACGTGGGCGCCGCCCGCGCGCCGCACCTGACCGGGTCCGCGACGTTCGACGGGCTCTCCCGCGTGCCCGGCGACGAGCTGCTGGCCCGGGTCGTCGCCGGGGGCGGGGTGCCGGAGGCGGTCGCCGGCGAACCCGAGCTTCTGGAACTGCTGCTGCCGACGTTGCGTGCGGACTTCACCTGGCTGGACGACTACGTGTACCAGCCGGAGGCGCCGCTGCCGGTGCCGATCAGGGCCGTCGCCGGCACGCTCGACCGGGCCGTCTCGATGGAGCAGATGGCCGGGTGGGAGCGGCACACCAGCGCGGGATTCGTCCTGCACCACGTCGAAGGCGGTCATTTCTTCCTCCAGGACCGCCAGGCGGACCTGATCGCCCTCCTGTCGGCGGACCTCACGACGCTGGCCGGTGACCGGTGAAGAACCCGCCCCTCGGAGACACCGGCTGGACGGTGTGGCCGGACGCGCTGCTGCGCACCACCGGCTTCCCCGCCGCCGGGCTGGACGCCTTCCACGCCCCCTCGGCCGCGGCCGCCGCCGACGACCTGCTCGCCGGGCACGGCGACGCCGAGACCCTCGACAAGGCCCTGGACGAGGCGATCGCCGCCGGAGCGGCGAAGATCTGCGAGATCGCCGCCGACCCGCTCTTCCGCGAGGCCATCACCTGGCAGAACCCCGGCGTGCTCGTCACGCTGAACAGCCTGGTCGCCGGTGGTCCCGCGGCCGCTCGCAACAGGCGCCGCCGGGACAGGGAACGGGCGGTGGCCCGCTACTGGCAGCGGTACTGCGCCAAGAACGAGACCATCGGCTTCTTCGGGCCCGTCTGCTGGATCACCGTCCAGGACTCCCCCGAGGCACTCGACGTCCACCCCGGCCCCCGGCTCCTGCGTGAACGACGGGTCTTCTTCGAAAGCTGGGCCCTGACCGCCTACGCCGACCACCTCGCCACCGACCCCCGGATCCGCCGCCACTGGCCACCCGCGCTCCTCCCTCACCTCACGCTGGAGGATCGGACGGTGCTGCGCCCCATGCAGCCGCCCCTTCCCCTGTCACCGGTCGAAGCCGCCGTACTCGCCCGATGCGACGGACGCACCCCCGCCACAGACGTCGTCGCCGAACTCGACCGCCCCGAGGACGGCTACCTCCTCCTCGAACGACTCGCCGAACGCGACCTCATCACCTGGGACGCCGCCCTCCCCCTCGGCCGCACCGCCGAACACGCCCTCCGCCACCGCATCACCACCATCGAGGACCCCGGCCTACGCGAGAGCGCCATGGCCGGACTCGACCGCCTGTGCGCCGCCCGCGACACCGTCGCCGCCGCGGCCGGCGACCCCGACACCCTCAGAGCCGCCCTCGCCACGCTGGACGAAGAATTCACCGCGCTGACGGGCGCCCCACCGCGCCGACGCGACGGCCAGATGTACGCCGGCCGCACCCTCTGCTACGAGGACACAACCCGCGACCTCGACGTCACCGTCGGCACCACACTCCTGAACGACCTCGCACCGCCCCTCGCCGTCCTCCTCACCACCGCCCGCTGGCTGACGGCCGCGCTGGCCGACGCGTACGCGACGGCGTTGCGTGAGCTGTACGACGACCTGCGGGAGGAGTCCGACGCCCCGGTACGCCTGGACGACCTGTTGTCCCTGTCCCCCGGCCTGTTCTGGGGCGCCGGGCGGCGTCCGGCGGACGCCGTCGCCGACGAGTTCGCGCGGCGTTGGGAAAGCCTGTTCGGGCTGGAGTCCGGGCCTGAGTCCGCGCCGGGATCCGGGCAGGGATCCGGGCAGGGATCCGGGCAGGGATCCGGGCCGGATAAGGACGCCCGCCTGGAGCGGGACGTCGCCCGCGTCCGGTTCGCCGCCACCGACCTGGCCGAACCGCTGGCCCGGCTCTTCCCCGCCGAACGGCCCGGCTGGTCCGCGGGCCGGCTGCACAGCCCCGACCTGCAGATCTGCGCCACGGACGCCGACGCGGTCAACCGCGGCGACTATCAGGTGGTCCTCGGCGAGATGCACGCGGCGTGGGCGACGTTCGACTGCGACGTCTTCACCGCCTGGCATCCCTCGGTCGACCGGCTCCGGGACGAGCTGACCCTCGATCTCGGGCCGCACCGGATCCGGTTGCTCCGTCCCGGGACCTGGCCCCGGCACACCGGACGGCTCATGGCGTCGCTGACCGGCACCACCGACCGGATGCTGGGCTTCACCGCGGCGGCGGGCGCGGACCCCGACCTGCTGCTGCCCGCCACCTCCGTCACCGTCACCGAGGAGGAGGGAACGCTGGTCGCCACCGCGCCCGACGGGCACCGATGGCCACTGATCGAGATGTTCTCCGAGATGCTCAGCACCCTCGCCGTCGACGCCTTCAAGATCACCATGCCGGGCGCCCACGTCCCCCGGATCACCATCGACCGGCTCGTCATCGCCCGCGAGATCTGGCGTACCACCGTCGGCGAAACCGGACTCGCCGGCGTCAAGGGCGAACGCGGACGCTACCTCGCCACACGCGCCTGGCGTCAACGCCTCGGCCTCCCCGACCAGGTCTTCATCAAGATCGGCACCGAAGTGAAACCCTGCTACTTCGATCTCACCAGTCCCCACTACGCCGGTGTCCTGTGCGCCATGCTCCGCGCCGCCGGACCCGACGTCGCCCTCACCATCAGCGAAGCCCTCCCCACCCCCGACCATGCCTGGGTCCCCGACCACGACGGCAACCGCTACTTCAGCGAACTCCGCCTCCAGATCACCGACCCCGTCACCGTGGACGGCGGGCGATGAACGGCCGTCCGCCCCGCGTCGAGGAGATCGGCGCCCACCTCACCGTCGCCGACCTGATCATGGCGCGGGCTCGCGCCGTACCGGACGCGGTCGCGGTCGCCCAGTGGGACGAGAAGATCACGTACGGCGAGCTGGCCCGCCGCGCCGCGTCGCTCTCCGCCCGGCTCCACGCTCTCGGCGTCGGCCCGGAGACCAGGGTCGGGATCTGCCTGAAGCGGCGGCCCTCGATGTTGGTTGCGGTCCTCGGCGTGCTGCTGTCCGGCGGCTGTTACGTGCCGCTGGATCCGGACGGCCCGCGACTGCGGCTGCGTGACATGGCCGCCGACGCCGGTCTGGGCATCGTGGTGTGCGACCCGGCCGGAGCCCAGGCGGTCGGCGAGGCGGCGGGTGAGACGGCCGTGCGGTGCGTCGCCGTACCCGAGCCGTCCGATCCGACCCAGCAGTCCGATCCGGCCCGGCAGTCCGAGCCGTCCGATGGGGCCGACCTGGCCGACCTGGCGGAGCCGTCTGACCTGGCCGACCTGGCCGCCGTGCCCGCCTGCCCGGCCGCGCCGGACAACCTCGCCTACGTGCTGTACACCTCCGGGTCCACCGGCCGTCCCAAGGGCGTGGCCGTCACTCACCGCAACGTGATGTCGTTCGTGACCGGATGGGCCGCGATCAGCGGAGCCGACGAGACCACCCGCGCGCTGGCCGCCGCGTCCCTCGGGTTCGACGTCGCCGTCCTCGACCAGCTCGTACCGCTGGCCGTGGGCGGGACGGTGCTGCTGGCGGGTGACGCCGACCGCGCCGACCCGGCCAGACTGCGGCGTTTCGTCGCCGAGCACCGGGTCACCTGGGGGTTCCTCACCCCGGCTGTGCTCTCCCTGCTCGACCCGGCCACGCTGCCCGGCTGGCGGACGGTGATGTCCGGCGCGGAATCGGTGCCGGCCGAGCTGGCCGACCGGTGGGCGACACCGGGCCGCCGGTTCATCCACGCCTACGGGCCCACCGAGACCACGGTGGCGGTCACCACGGCCGAGCTGACCGCGCCGCAGGGCACGCCGGTGCCCATCGGACATCCCCTGCCCGGCTACCGCTGCCATGTCGTCGACGAGCGGCTCCGCCCGGTCGAGCCGGGAGCCGAGGGCGAGCTGCTGGTCGGCGGCCCCGGCGTGGCTCGCGGCTACCTCGGCGGGCCCGCGACGACCGCCGATGTGTTCGTGCCCGACCCGTTCTCCGGCGAGCCGGGCGCCCGGCTCTACCGGACCGGAGACCTGGTCCGGTACACCCCGGACGGGCGGCTCGTCTTCCTGGGCCGCCGCGACGGGCAGGTCAAGATCCGCGGCCAGCGGGTCGAGGTCGGCGAGATCGCGGCCGTCCTGCGGGAGCATCCGCGCGTGACGCAGGCGGCGGTCGAGGCGGTGCCCCGGCCCGGCGGCGGCCTGGAACTGGTCGCCTTCCTCACCCCCGAGGACGCGCCGGACGACGTGGGATACGCCGCCTCGCGGCTGACCGCGGCGATGCTGCCCGGACGGGTGCTGCGCCTGCCCCGACTGCCGCTCAACGCCTCCGGCAAGGTGGACGGAGCCAGGCTGCGCGAGCTGGCCGCCGCCGGCCGTCCCGCCGACGGCGCACCGGAAGGAAGGACCACCACAGAACGGGCACTCGCGGCGATCTGGCGGCGGCTCGGCATCGGCGCCGACTTCTTCGCGAGCGGGGGCGACTCGATCACCGCGATGCGGCTCGTCGCCGCCGCCCGCGACGAGCTGGAACTGGACGTGACGGTGGACGACGTGTTCGCCGGCCGCACCCTGGCGGAGATCGCCGAACGGTTCGACAAGGCCGCCCGGCGGCCGGGGCCGGAGCTCACCCTCGGCCATCCGCCGACCCTGGCCCCACCTCAGCGCCGGCTGTGGTTCATGGACCAGCTCGCGCCCGAGGCCGCGCCGTACAACATCGCGCTCGCCCAGAGGCTGCGCGGCCCCCTGGACCCGGCGGCCCTGCGTACGGCGCTGCGGGCCGTCGCGGAACGGCACGACGTCCTGCGCTGGCGGATCCGGCAGACGGCCGGCGTGCCGTACGCCGTCTGCGAGCCGCCGTCCGACGTGGACCTGACCGTGGTGGACCTGAGCGGATACGGCGAGGCGCAGCGAGAAACGCAGCTCCGCACCCGGCTGGCGGCCGGCGCGGCCGCGCCGTTCGACCTGGCGGGCGGCTCCCCCTGGCGGGCGTGGCTGTACGTGCTGGGTCCGGGCGAACACGTGCTGGCGCTGACCCTGCACCACGCGGTGTTCGACGGCTGGTCCGGGGACGTGCTCTACACCGATCTCGCCGCCGCCTACGCGGCCGCCGTCACGGGCCGGGCGGCGGACCTCCCGCCGCCGCGCGCGTCGTACGCCGACTACGCGGTCTGGCGCGCCGAGCGTGACCTCCGCGACGGCGAGGCGGACCTGGCCTGGTGGGCCGACCACCTGCGTGGGGCGCCCACCGTGCTCGACCTGCCCCGCGACCGGCCCCGCCCGGCCGAGCAGACCTACCGTGGCGCCGAGGCCCGCGTGGAACTGCCGCCCGAGACGGGCGCCGCCGTCCGCGCGCTGGCCGCCGACCTCGGCGCGACCCCCGCGGGCGTGCTGCTGGCCGGGCTCGGCCGGCTGCTCCACCGGGTCACCGGCAGCGCCGACCACGTGATCGGCGCGGTGGTCGCCGACCGGAGGGTCGCCGCCTTCGACGACCTGGTCGGGTTCTTCATCGACATGGTGCCCCTGCGGCTGCGGTCGGACGAGCACGCCGACTTCGCCACCCTCGTACGGCGGTGCACCCGCGAGCTGATGGACGTCGCCGCGCATCCGGCCGCGCCCCTGGAACGCGTGGTCGAGGAGCTCGGCATCCCCAGGGATCCTTCCCGCGCCCCGCTGGTGCAGGTCATGTTCAACGTGCTGAACCTGACCGAGCCGCGGCTGGACCTCGCCGGGCTGCGCGGCGAGACGATCGAGGTCGACAAGCCGGGTTCACCGTTCGACCTGACCGTGTACGTGGCGGAACGGGACGGCGGGTTCGTGGTCGAGGTCGTCTACAACCCCGACCTGTTCGACGCCGTGAGGATCGACGCGATGCTCGCCGACTACGTGACCGTGGTCGGCGCGCTGGCCGCCGACCCGGCCGCCGCCGTGGGCGCGGTCACCCTGCCGGCCCCGCTGTTCCCGGCCGCCGCGCCCGGCGCCATGCGGGTCGCGGAACCGGCGGCCGCGCCGCGCCCCGTCCCGGGCGCCGGAACGTCCGCCACCGAGGAGCTGATCGCCGCGATCTGGCGCGAGGTCCTGGAGCGGGACAGCGTCGGCCCCGACGACAACTTCTTCGACATCGGCGGCCACTCCCTGGCGCTCGCCGCCGTGCACGCCCGCCTGTGCGTCCGGCTCGACCGCGAACTGCGGATGGTGGACCTGTTCCGCTATCCGAACATCCGCACCCTCGCCGCCCACCTGGACACCCGGGCGGACGGCCCCACCGGCCGACCTGAGGCCGGTAACCCCGAACTCGCCCGCGCGGCCTCCCGGGCCGAGGCGCGGCGGAACCGTACCCGGCGCCCACGACGCGCCCACGGCACCATCGGACAGGAGAACGACCATGAGTGACGTCACCGACGAGGGCGTCGAACCGATCGCCATCGTGGGGATGGCCGCCCGCGTGCCGGGCGCGGCCGACCTCGAGGAGTTCTGGCGCAACCTGGTCGACGGTGTGGAGTCCATCAGCTCCTTCACCCGTGAGGAGCAGCTGGCCAGGGGTGTGCCCGCGGAGGACGTCGACGACCCGAGCTGGGTGTCCAAGGCACCGTACGTCGAGGGGTACGACCAGTTCGACGCCGGCCTGTTCGGCATGACCACGCGCGAGGCGGAGATCCTCAACCCGCAGCACCGGCTGTTCCTGGAGTCGTGCTACGCGGCGCTGAACGACGCCGGAACCGATCCGACGCGCTACGACGGCGCCATCGGCGTCTACGCGGGCACCGGGGGCAACCAGTACCTGTGGGAGAACCTGGCCCGCAACAAGCGGGTGTGGGACACCCGCCACGGCATCGGGCTCGCCACCGCCAACTCGCCGAACTACGTGGCCACCACCGTGTCCTACCGGCTGAACCTGCGCGGGCCCAGCCTGACCCTCCACACCGCCTGCTCCACGTCGCTGGTCGCGTTCCACATGGCCTGCGAGGCGCTGCGCGGCGGCGAGTGCGACATGGCCCTGGCGGGTGGAGTGAACCTCGAACACCCGCCCGCCGCCGGATACATCGGGGTGGAGGGGTTCACCTCACCCGACGGTCACTGCCGGCCGTTCGACGCGGACGCGAACGGCACCGTCTGGGGCAGCGGGGTCGGAGTAGCCGTACTCAAGCGACTTGAGGACGCCATCGCCGACGGCGACCACATCCGCGCGGTGGTGCGGGGCAACGCGATCAACAACGACGGCGCGGCCAAGGTCGGCTTCTCCGCGCCCAGCGTCGACGGGCAGGCCTCCGTGATCGCGCAGGCCGTCGGGCTGGCCGCCATCGACCCGCGCACGATCGGCTACGTCGAGGCGCACGGCACCGGCACCGCGATGGGCGACCCGATCGAGGTCGCCGCCCTGTCCTCGGTGTACACGCAGGACACGCCGGACCGCGGCTGGTGCGCCATCGGCTCGGTGAAGTCCAACATCGGCCACCTCAGCCAGGCCTCGGGCATCATCAGCGTCATCAAGACGGTGCTGGCGCTGGAGCACGGGCTGATCCCCCCGACCATCAACTACGAGCGCCCCAACCCGGCGATCGACTTCGACGACACCCCGTTCTACGTGGCGTCCACGCTGGGCAAGTGGCAGACCGACGGCGGTCCCCGACGCGCCGGCGTGAGCTCCTTCGGCATCGGAGGAACCAACGCGCACGTGGTCCTGGAGGAGGCGCCACCCGTCGAGGCGGCGCCCGGTTCCGGCACCCTTTCCGCGCGGCCCGCGCACCTGCTGCAGGTGTCCGCGAAGACCGCCACCGCGTTGGACACCGCGGTGGACCGGCTCGCCGCCCACCTCGCCGCCCACGAAGACCTCGATCTCGCCGATGTGGCCCACACGCTGCGGACGGGCCGGCTGGAGTACCCCCACCGGGCCGCGGTGGTGGCCGCCGACCGCGCGGACGCGGTCGCCGCGCTGCGCGACCGCAAGCGCCTGCGCAAGCGGGAGCCCGCCGCCGCCCCGCCGATCGCCTTCCTGTTCTCCGGGCAGGGCGCGCAGTACGCCGGCATGGGCGCCGAGCTGTACCGGACGGAACCGGTGTTCGCCGCCGCCGTCGACGAGTGCGCGGGCCTGCTCACCGAGCACCTCGGCCTCGACCTGCGCGACCTCCTCTTCGTCGCGGCGGACGGCGCGGAAGGCACAGAGGGCACGGAGGGC
Organism: Microtetraspora sp. AC03309; assembly: GCF_020826795.1. Lineage (NCBI taxonomy): Bacteria > Bacillati > Actinomycetota > Actinomycetes > Streptosporangiales > Streptosporangiaceae > Microtetraspora > Microtetraspora sp. AC03309. Next base: position 113,289 of record NZ_JADDIL010000011.1, read on the forward strand.
ACGGACGGCGCTGACGCCGACGAGACGCTCCGGCAGACGCGCTACACCCAGCCGGCGCTGTTCACCGTGGAGTACGCGCTGGCCCGGCTGTGGCAGAGCTGGGGCGTACGACCGGCCGCGATGATCGGCCACTCCATCGGCGAGTACGCGGCGGCGACCGTCGCCGGGGTCTTCCGGCTGCCCGACGCGGTGCGGCTGGTCGCGGCCCGCGGCGCGCTGATGCAGTCGATGCCGCCGGGCGCGATGCTCGCCGTACAGCGGGACGAGTCGACGCTGGCCGGGCTGCTGCCCGAGGGTGTGTCGGTGGCGACCGTCAACGGCCCCGGCACCTGCGTGGTCGCGGGTCCCACGGACGCGATCGAGGCGTTCGCCGCGACCCTGAAGGACCAGAAGGTGGGCTGCAAGGCGCTGCGCACGTCGCACGCCTTCCACTCCGCGATGATGGAGCCGATCCTCGCGGAGTTCACCGCGCTGGTCGCCTCGGTGCCGCGGCAGGCCCCGAGCCTGCCGTTCTGGTCCAACGTCACCGGCGAGCTCATCACCGCCGAGCAGGCGACCGATCCGGCGTACTGGGCCGACCACCTGCGGCGGCCGGTCAGGTTCGGCGCGTGCGTCGCCGGGCTGCTCGCCGCGTACGGCGACACGCCGCCGCTGCTGATCGAGTGCGGGCCCGGACGGCAGCTCGCCGGGCTGGCCAGGATGCAGCTTCCCAAGGGGGCGCCCGCGCCGCTGCCCAGCCTTCCCGGGCCGGGGGAACGTGCAGGGGACACCGTCACCGTCTATGAGGCGGCGGGCACGCTGTGGGCCGCCGGAGTGCCGCTGAGCGCGGGGTTCGGCACGGGACCGGGCACAGGTACGGGGCCTGCGCCGGGCGCTGTGGCGCGCCAGGTGCCGCTGCCCGCCTACCCGTTCGAGCGCAGGCGCTACTGGATCGACGCCGACCCGGCCGACCAGGCGGCCTCCGCGCCCGCCCGGCGGCGTGGGCCGCTGCCGCTGGCCGAGTGGTTCGCGGTGCCGACCTGGCGGCAGCTCGCCCCGGACACCCGCCGGGCCGACCTCGGCGACTGCCTGGTGCTGGCCGACGGGCCGCGCGGAGACGAACTCGTCGCCGGGCTGCGCGCCCGGGGCGCCGCCGTGCGGGTGGGCGGCCACGGCGACTACGCGGCGCTGCTCGGCGAGGGCGTCCCCGCCAGGATCGTGCACGCCCTGGCGCTGGACGGGCCGCCCGCCGACGGTGAGATCACCGCCACCTGGGACGCGCAGGAGCGCGGTTTCTTCAGCGTGCTGACCCTGGTCCAGGCCCTCGCCGACGCGGGAGCGGCCGACGGTGTGCACCTCGACGTGGTCTCGTCGGGAACCTCGGACGCGCAGGGCGATCTGCTCCGCCCCGAGCACGCCACCCTCGCCGGCATCGTCAGGGTGGTGCCGCTGGAACTTCCCGGCCTGACCGTACGGCACGTGGACGCCGACCCGGAGACGGGTCCCGCGCGGACGGCGGAACTCGTCGCCGAGCTGCTGCGCCCCGCCGACGAGCCGGAGGTGACGCTGCGCGGCGGCCGCCGCTGGGTGACCGACTACGCCCAGGTGTCCTTGGGCGAGGAGGCCCCCCAGGCGCCGGTGGTCCGCGACGGCGGCCGGTACCTGATCACCGGTGGAGTCGGCGGGATCGGCATCACGCTCGCCGAGGACTTCGCGCGGCGGGCCGGCGCCCGGCTGGCGCTGCTCAGCCGCGGTGGCCTGCCGCCGCGTGAGGAGTGGGACGCTCACCTCGCGGTGCACGGCGGCGCGGACAGGACGGGCCGGGCCATCCTCGCGATCCGGCGGATGGAGCAGGCCGGCGCCCAGGTGCTGGTGCTGGCCGCCGACGTCACCGATCCGGACGAGCTGAGCGCGGTGCGCAAGCGGATCGACGCCGAGTTCGGCGGGCTGGACGGGATCGTGCACGCGGCCGGTCTGCCCGGCGGCGGCATGGCCGAGGTGAAGGACCGGGCCGCGGCCACCGCCGTGCTGGCCCCCAAGGTCGCCGGAACCCTCGCCCTGGCGAAGGCCTTCGGCGACCTCCCGCTCGACTGGGTGGCGCTCTGCTCCTCGGTGACCTCGGTGGTCGGCGGCTTCGGGCAGGTCGACTACTGCGCGGCCAACAACTTCCTCGACGCCTACGCCCGCAGTGCCCATGGCTGGAGCGCACCGGTCGTGTCGCAGAACTGGGGCGGCTGGACCGAGGTCGGCATGGCCGTCGAGGTGTCCGCGCCCGACGGGTTCCGCGCCGCACGCGGCGGGGTCGCGGAAGCGCTGGACCACCCGGTCCTCTCCACACGGGTGACCGGCCAGGACGGGCAGGCCGAGTGTCACGGGCTGGTGTCCGCCTCCACCCACTGGATCCTCGACGAGCACCGCATCGGCGAGGTCGCGGTGGTCCCCGGCACCGGTCACCTGGAGTCGGTCCGGGCCGCCGTGGCCGCCTGCGTGCCCGCTCCGGACACGGACCACGTCGTGGAGCTCAGGGACGTGGCGTTCCTGGAACCGTTCTCCGTACCCGACGGGGCGACCGCGCAGTACCGCGTGGAGCTCGCCGACACACCGGAGGGCGTCGAGTTCCAGGTGACGAGCCGTACGGCGGGCCGCTCCGCCGCGCACGTACGCGGCTCGGCCGCATGGGTACGGCCCGAGCCCGCCACCGGGGTGGAGGCCGGGCCGATCGTGGCCCGTTGCCGGCAGAGCGCCGTCGTACGCGGGCCCGGTCGCACCAGCATGCTCACCTTCGGTCCCCGCTGGGGCGCGCTGGACGAACACCACGTGGGCGAGAGCGAGGAACTCGCCAGGATCGTCGCGCCCGAGGCCGCCATGGCCGACCTCGCGCGCTGGGTGCTGCATCCGGCGCTGCTCGACGTGGCCACCGCGTTCGGCGAGGGGCGCGGGGAGGGCAGTTACCTGCCGCTCTCCTACGGCCAGGTGCTGGTCCGCGGGTCGCTGCCCGCACGGTTCTGGAGCCACCTGCGGTACGCCGACGGTGGCGACGACGTGGTCTCGGCCGATCTGACGCTCTTCGACGAGGACGGCCGGGTGCTGGTGGAGATCGCCGACTTCGTGCTGCGGCGGGTGGACCGCGCCGCCGTCACGGGCAACCTAGCGGGTGACGGCACCGAACCAGCGGCCGGATCCACGACCGCGACACCCGTCCCCGCTTCGGCGGGCGTGTCCTCCGACGTGACGGCCGGCACGGCGGGCGGCACAGCGGCCAGGACGGCGGCCAGCACAGCGGGCGGCACAGCGGGCGGCACAGCGGCCAGCACAGCGGGCGGCACGGCAGGCGGCACGGCAGGCGGCACGGCGGGCTCGGACGGGATCGCTCCGGTGGACGGCGCGGAGGCGTTCCTCCGGGTCATGGCCGCGGGCCTCGGCGCACAGGTCGTGATCAACCCGCTGCCCGTGGCCGAACTCGCGGAACGGGCCAGGTCCCGGACCACCGACACCATCGCCGGAGACGCCGGGGCCGACGATCGCCCCGGGGCGTCGGGAGCATCCGACGACCACGCCGTGCCCCGCAACGAACTTGAGGCGACCATCGCCCAGGTGTGGAGCGACGGCCTCGGCGTGCCACAGGTCGGGATCGACGACGACTTCTTCGCGCTCGGCGGCAACTCCCTGATCGCGGTGCAGCTCATCGCCTCACTGCGCAAGGCCGTCGGGGTGAAGCTGCCGATGCGCAGCCTGTTCGAATCCCCGACCGTGGCGGAGCTCGCGGTCGTCGTCGAACGGCTGCGCGCCTCCGCCGACGTGGCCGACGCGCCGCGCCCGGAAGCGACCGACGCGACCGACGCGACCGACGCCACCGATGCGACCGACGCCGCCGAGGGGCCGCACCCGACCGTCACCACCATCCCCAGGCTGGACCGTCGTTGACCTCCTCTCCACGGCTGACGCCCGAGGTCTTCACACCCGAAGAGATTCGACGAACGAGGCAGGAAACATGACCGACGACCACTTCCTGGTTGTGCGCAACGACGAGGAGCAGTACTCGATCTGGCCCAGCGGACGTACCCTTCCCGCCGGGTGGCACGACGCCGGGTTCAGCGGTGCCAAGCAGGAGTGCCTGGACCACATCGAGACGGTGTGGACCGACATGCGGCCGCTCAGCCTGCGCCAGGGCGGGTGACCGGGGTGATCGACAAGGAATGGGAGGCGCCCTCCTCCTTCGGCCAGGAACGGATCTGGCTGGCCGATCAGATGGATCCGGGCTCGCCGGTCTTCAACCTGCCGTGCGCGTTCGAGATCCCGTACGCGCTCGATGCCGATCAGATCATCGCGGTGCTCAAGGCCGTCGCCGATCGGCACGAGGTGCTCCGCACGTCGCTGCGGATCGTGGACGGCTCCCTCCGCCAGATCGTGCACGCGGAGATCGACCCCGGCGTACGGGTGCTCGACCTGCGGTCGCTCCCGGCCGAGGATCACCGGGCTCGTACGCTCGACCACATCCGGTCGGTCGCCGGGGAGGCGATCCCCACCGATAGCGCCCCGATGTGGCGGGCCACGGTGATCCGGACCGGGGACGCGCGCTGGGTGGTCAGCTTCGTGGTCCACCATGCCGTGTTCGACGCCACCTCGGCCGTCATCCTCGAAAGGGAGATCTCCGAACTGTGCGCCGCCGCGGCGGCCGAACAGGCCGGAGCCACCGAACAGGCCGGAGCCACCGAGCCGGTCGGGGCCACCGAACTGCCGGGGCTGCCCGACCTGCCGATCCAGTACGCCGACTACGCGGCCTGGCAGCGTGGCCGGCTCGCCGACGACGCGCTGGCCGCGCAGACGGACTACTGGCGGGAGCGGCTGGCGGGACTGCCCGCCGTGCACTCCCTTCCCACCGACCGGCCCCGGCCCGCCCGGCTCGGCTACGCAGGAGACGAGGTCCGCTTCACGATCCCGGAAGAGCTCCAGGCGCGGGCCACCGCGTTGGGGCGCGGTTCGGGCGCGACGCCGTTCATGGTGTTCCTCACGGCGTACGTCGCCCTGCTGTCGCGGCTGTCCCGCGAGGACGACACCGTGATCGGGGTGACCATGAGCGGGCGCGAACTCCCGGAGGTCACCGGCCTGATCGGCATGTTCATCAACCAGCTGGTGGTGCGGGTGGACGCCTCGGGTGACCCCACCTTCGCCGAACTGCTCGGGCGGGTCCGTGCCACGATGCTCGACGCCATGGAGAACGGTCAGATCCCGTTCCAGGCGGTCGTGGAGGCGGTCGCGCCGCAGCGTGACCCGGGAGCGCAGCCGCTGTACCAGATCGGCTTCAACTACATCCCTGACTCCGGCATCGAGCCGACCCCGTACACGACCTCGAAGGACGATCTCGCGTTCGACCTGACCACGGGCACCAGCCGGTTGCTGTACCGCACCGACCTGTTCGACCGGGGCACGGCGGAGACGTTCGTCGCACGCTACCTGCGCGTCCTGTCCGCCGGTGTGGCCGCCCCCGAGACCGGGATCGGCGACCTGCGGCTCATGGACGACGCCGAGCACGCGGCGCTGGTGGAGGCGAGCACCGGTGAGCCACGCGAGCAGCGCGAGCAGCGCGGCCAGACAGCGCTCCGCATGGTGGAGGAGCAGGTCGCGCGCACTCCGGACGCGACCGCGGTGATCGTCGGCGACCGGCGACTGACCTACGCGGAACTGGACGAGGCCGCCGAAGGCGTGGCGGACCGGTTGCGCCGATCGGGAGCCGGCCCCGAGTCGCTGGTGGCGGTGTGCGCCGACCCCTGCCTGGAGCTGCTGCCCGCCCTGCTGGGTGTGTGGAAGGCCGGGGCGGGTTACGTTCCGGTGGATCCGGCCTATCCGGCCGACCGGGTGGCGTACCTGCTCAGCGACTCCGCCGCCACGGTGGTGCTCACCCAGCGCCACCTGCTGGCCGCCGTGGAAGGCGCCCTGGCCACTTCCCCGGCCGCCCCCTCAGCCGCTTCCCTGGCTACCTCCTCAGCCGCTTCCCTGGCGGCCCGACCGGCCGTGCTCGCCATCGACGAGCCCGCCGGGGGGCAGGCCGGACGGCCCACTGAGCGGGTCGGCGATGGGACAGGCGGCCCCGGCGGGGACTCGGGCGGCGGCTCACCGCGTCCGGCCGCGTCGGGGAACGTCGCGTACGTCATCTACACCTCCGGTTCTACCGGCACCCCGAAGGGCGTCGTGGTCGAGCACGGCTCGGTGGCCGCCTACCTGGCGTGGGCCGGCACCGCCTATCCCGGCCTCGCCGGGGAGGCGCTGCTGCACTCCCCGATCGCCTTCGACCTGACCGTGACCGGCCTGTTCGGACCGCTTACGGTCGGGGGCGCGGTGCGGCTCGCCGCCCTCGACGACGCCGAGACCGACACCCCGGCCGACACTCAGGCCGACACCCAGGCTTACTCCCCGGCCGACGCCCCCGCCGACATCTCCACCGGGACGACCACCGGGACGGCCATCGGGACGACGACCGGCGAGAACGCTGGGAGGACGGCTGGGGAGACGACCGGCGGCACGCTCGGCGGGGCCCACCGCGGCCTGGCGACGTTCCTCAAGGTCACGCCCAGCCATCTCGCGCTGCTGGCCGCGCTGCCGGACCTCGTGGCCCCGGGCGGCGACCTGGTGCTGGGAGGCGAGGCGCTGCCCGCGGACGGGGTCACCGCCTGGCGGGAGCGGCACCCCGGCGTCACGGTCGTCAACGAGTACGGTCCCACCGAGGCCACCGTCGGCTGCGTCGCGGCGCGCGTGGCACCGGGTGAGGCGTTGCCCGTCGACCAGGCGGGCTCGGTCACGATCGGCCGCCCGGCCCCCGGAAACGCCGCCTACGTGCTGGACGGCGGGCTGCGGCCGGTGCCCACCGGTGTCGTCGGCGAGCTGTACATCGCGGGCCCGCAGGTGACCCGCGGTTATCTGAACCGGCCGGGAGCCACCGCCGCCGCGTACGTACCCTGCCCCTTCGGGGCCCCCGGCCTGCGGATGTACCGCACCGGTGACCTGGCGCGCCGCCGTGCCGACGGGAGCCTGGAGTTCGTCGGCCGCGCCGACGACCAGATCAAACTGCACGGCTACCGCATCGAGCCCGGCGAGATCGAGACGGCTCTGCGCGCCCAGCCGGGCGTCCGCGACGCGGCTGTCACCGTACGCGAGGACACCTCCGACGGCAGGCGTCTCGTCGCCTACCTGGTCGGCGACGCGAGCGACGGCACAGGCGACGGCACAGGCGGCGGCGCAGGCGGCACAAACGACACGGGCGGAGGCACGAGCGGCGGCACGGGCCTCGGCGTGGACGTCGCGGCGGTGAACGACGCGCTCGCCGCGAGCCTGCCCGCCCACATGGTCCCGTCGGGATACGTCGTCCTCGACGCCCTCCCGCTGACCGCCAACGGCAAGCTCGACCACGCCGCGCTTCCCGCGCCGGTCGCGGTCACGGACGGCGAGTACGTCGAGCCGCGCACGGCCGCCGAGGAGCTGGTGGCGGAGGTCTTCGCCGGTCTCCTGGGCGTGGAGAAGGTCGGCGCCACCGACGACTTCTTCGAGCTCGGCGGCAACTCCCTGCTGGCGATCCGGGCCATCGCGAGGATCCGCGGCCAGATCGAGATCGACATCCCGGTCCGCGGTCTGTTCTCGTACACCACCGTCGCGGACCTCGCGGCCGAGATCGAACGGCGGCTCACCGAGGACCTCGACCAGCTCAGTGATGAGGATGTCGAGCGGCTGCTCACATCAGAAGGCGACGGCCGATCATGACGACGCCACCCCAGACACCACCCCAGACACCACCCCAGACGCCGTCCCAGAACCCGCGACAGGCATCGCCGTCCGCGGCCCGGCGGGCGCTGCTGGAACAGCGGCTCCGGCGGCGCGCGGCCGGACCGGACACGCCCACCACCACGGTGCGGCCCCGCCCAGAGGGCTCCGCCCCGCCCCTGTCCTACCAGCAGGAGCGGGTCTGGTTCATGGAGCAGTTCGCGCCGGGCACGAGCCAGTACAACATCCCGATCCCGATGCGCCTCACCGGGGAGATCGACCTCGACCTGCTCGACCGGGCCCTGCAGACCCTTCCCGCCAGGCACGAGGCGCTGCGGATGCGCTTCCCCGCCGATTCCGACGGGCGGCCCACCGTCCACGTCGAGCCCTCCGTCGCGGTGCCGCTGCGCGTCGTGACGGCGGACGATGAGGCCGCCGCCCAGGCGCTGATCGACGAGGCGGCCGCGGAGCCGTTCGACCTGACCGAGGGGCCGCTGCTCCGCGCCCTGCTGATCAGGCTGGCCGACGACGATCACCGGCTGCTGGTCACCACCCACCACATCGTCGGTGACGGATGGTCGGTGGACCTGCTGCTGCGCGACCTGGCCGCCGCCTATCACGCCGGGCGCGCCGGCACCGGGGTCACGCTCCCCGGCCTGCCCGTCTCGTACGGCGACTTCGCGCACTGGCAGCGGCAGACGCAGACCGGTCCCGAGCTGGAGCGCCAGCTGGTTTTCTGGAGCGACCGGCTCGCCGGCGTGCCGGCCCTGGAGCTGCCCGCCGACCGGCCGCGACCGGCCACCCAGGTCTTCGAGGGCGACTGGCACATCGTCGATGTCGACGCCGAGCTCGCCGGGGCGGTCAACCGGCTCTCCAGGGAGCGCGGAACGACGCTGTTCATGACGCTGCTCGCCGCCTACCAGGTGCTGCTGTCGAGGCACTCCGGCCAGGGCGACTTCGCGGTCGGTTCCTCGTCGGCCGGCCGGTCGCTGGCCGAGCTGGAGAACGTGGTCGGCATGTTCGTCAACATGCTGCCGATGCGCGCGCGGCTCGGTGACGACCCGACCTTCGACGAGCTGCTCGAACGCACCCGGGTCGGCGTTCTCGACGCCTTCGACCACGCGGAGGTCCCGTTCGAGCAGCTCGTCAACGCGCTCGGCGTGCCCCGCGACGTCAGCCGGTCGCCGGTGTTCCAGGCGATGTTCGCGCTGCAGAACTACCAGATGGGCCGGATCGCGGAGGCGGGCGGCTCGGACCTCGGCATCACCTGGCTGCCGATGGACCTGCGGGCCACCCGTTTCGACATCGAGCTGCACGTCATCGAGGTGCGGGACCGGCTGATCGTCAAGTTCGTCTACAACACGGCGCTGTTCGACGAGGCGACCGTGGCGAGGATGGCGACCCGCTTCGTCACCCTCCTGCGGTCCGTCACGACCGACCCGTCCAGGCGGGTGTCCGAGCTGCCGATGCTGGACGCCGCCGAGCAGACGCTGCTGGTGGACGTGTGGAACGACACCGGCGCCGAGCTGGACGAGGCGGCGACGCTGCACGGCCTGATCGAGGAACAGGTCGCCCGCACCCCCGGCGCCGTCGCGGTGACCTTCGAGGGCCGCCACCTGACGTACGCCGAGCTGAACGAGCGGGCGAACCGGGTGGCGCACCGGTTGCGCGACCTGGGAGCGGGCCCCGAGACCCTGGTCGGCGTCTTCGCCGAACGCTCGGCCGAGCTGGTGGTGGCGCTGCTGGGCGTGCTCAAGGCGGGAGCCGCCTACCTGCCGCTCGATCCGGAGTACCCGGCCGACCGGCTGGCGTTCATGATCGACGATGCCCGGGCTCCCGTGGTGCTGACCCAGGAGCACCTGAAGGCGACCGTCCCGGCCACCGACGCGGTCATCCTGAACCTGGACGATCCCGGCGAGTGGGCGGACCGGCCCGCGGACGACCCGCGGCCCCCGGTCACCTCAGGCAACGCCGCGTACGTCATCTACACGTCGGGATCCACCGGCCGCCCCAAGGGCGTGCCCAACACCCACCGCGGCATCGTGAACCGCCTGCTGTGGATGCAGCGCGCCTACCCGCTGGGCGGCGACGACGTCGTCCTGCAGAAGACGCCCGCCGGTTTCGACGTGTCGGTGTGGGAGTTCTTCTGGCCGTTGCTCACCGGAGCGCGGCTGGTGCTCGCCCGGCCGGGCGGCCACAAGGACGCGGCGTACCTGCGCGAGCTGCTAATCAGCGAGAGCGTGACCACCGCGCACTTCGTCCCGTCGATGCTCGCGGTGTTCCTCGCCGACGACGAGAAGTCCGCGGCGGGCTGCACGGCGCTGCGACGGGTGATCTGCAGCGGCGAGGAGCTTCCGGTGGCCACGGCGGCCACCTTCACGACGGTGCTCCCGCACTGCGAGCTGCACAACCTGTACGGCCCCACCGAGGCGGCGATCGACGTCACCTCCTGGCACTGCGCTCCCGAGGCGATCGCCGACGCGGTCACCCTGCCGATCGGGGCCCCGATCGCGAACATCCGGCTGTACGTCCTCGACGGGCGCGGGAATCCCGCCCCGATCGGCGTGCCGGGCGAGCTGCACATCGGCGGGATCGGGGTGGCCAGGGGCTACCACCGCCGTCCGGCGCTCACCGCCGAACGGTTCGTTCCCGACCCGTTCGGCGCCGACCTGGGCGCCAGGCTGTACCGCACCGGCGACCTGGCGCGCCGGCGCGCGGACGGGAACCTGGAGTTCCTCGGCCGCATCGACCACCAGGTGAAGCTGCGCGGACTGCGCATCGAGCTGGGCGAAATCGAGACGGCGCTGCGCGACCGCGATGAGGTCGCGGAGGCGGTGGTGATCGTCCGCGAGGACACCCCCGGCGACAAGCGGCTGGTCGCCTACCTGACGACCCACGGCGGGGTGGACGTCGACGTCGCCGAGCTGCGGGCCGCGCTGAAACAGGGCCTGCCCGACTACATGGTGCCGACGGCGTTCGTCACCATGGACACGCTGCCGCTGTCGCCCAACGGCAAGCTGGACCGCGCGGCCCTGCCGGCCCCTCAGGCCGCGCGGGACGCCACCGCCGAGCTGGTCGAGCCGGAGACCGCCACGGAACGGCTGCTGGCCGAGATCTGGATCGACGTGCTCGGCGTGGAGCGGCTCGGCGTCCACGACGACTTCTTCGACTCGGGCGGCCACTCCCTGCTCGCCACCCAGGTGGTGGCCAGGATCCGCAAGGCGTCCGACGGCTCGGGACGTCCGGTCGGCGTGATGGACCTGTTCCAGAACCGGACCATCCGTGAGCTGGCCGCCTTCATCGACGGCGGCGCCGACGCGGCGGCCGGGCCCCAGCCGCTGCTGTACGAGCTGACCCCGAAGGGCGGGAAACGCACCCTGTCCTACGTCTGCGTGCCGTACGGCGGGGGCAGCGCCATCGTCTACCAGCCGCTCGCCGACGCGCTCCCCGCCGGGCACGCGCTGTACTCGGTGGCCATCCCCGGCCACGACGTCGGGCTGAACGAGGAGGCGCTCCCCTTCCACGAGCTGGTGGACCGGATCGTGGCGGAGATCAGGGAGCGCGTCGAAGGCCCCCTGGTCCTGTACGGCCACTGCGGCGTCGGCAGCGCCATCGCGGTCGGCGCGGCACGGAAGCTGGCCGAGGACGGCCGGGACGTGGACGCGGTCTACATCGGCGCGATGTTCCCGTTCGCCCGCATCAAGGGCGTCGTCGGGACGCTGCGGACCCGGCTGGAGAAGCTGCGCAGCAACCGCGAGTACGCCAACTGGCTCAAGGGCATGGGCGTCGACACCGACGAGCTGGACCCCGAGCAGGCCGACCGGATCATCGCGAACATGCGGGCCGACTCCCGGGCGTCCGAGGAGTACTTCACCACGCTGCTCGACCAGCGCCCCGCGCCGATGTCCGCTCCGATCATCTCCGTCGTCGGCTCGGAGGACCCGGTCACCGACTACTACACCGAGCGGTATCGGGAGTGGGAGTTCCTGACCGGCACGACCGGGCTGGTGGTTCTCGACCAGGCCGGCCACTTCTTCCTGAAGCACCGGGCGGAGGAGCTGGCCGAGATCGTCACGGGTGTCCACCCGGCGATGGCCCGGCGTGAGACCACCGAGTACGGCGTCGCCGAGCGGGGGCCGGACGCGGCGTGGTCGCTGCGCGACACGCACTACCCGGCCGAGCCGGGAGAGTCCGCGGGGCCGCCCGCGGTGCAGCCGAGCAACCGCAGGTTCCTCAGCGTGGCGATCGGGCAGCTCGTGTCGGCGACCGGTTCGGCGCTGACCGGCTTCGCCGTACCGGTGTGGTTGTTCGACCGGACGGGATCGGTGACCGACCTCGGTCTGCTGTGGGCGCTGACGCTGATCTGCGGTGTGGCGATGATGCCCGTCGCCGGGCCGCTGATCGACCGGTTCGACCGGCGGCGCGTCATGATCGTCGCGAGCGGTGTCGCCGGGGCGGTCCAGTTCTCCATCGCGTCGCTGCTCTTCACCGGGCGGCTGGACCTGTGGATCATCTACGTGCTGCTGCCGATCAACTCGATGGCCGGTACCTACCAGCGGCTGGCCTTCCAGACCGCGGTGCCGCAACTGGTGCCCAAGCGCTATCTGGGGCACGCGGTCGGTCTCGCGCAGCTCACCAACGGGTTCGCCATGCTGCTCGCCCCGCTGATGGGCGCCGGGCTGTACGTCGCGATCGGCCTGCCCGGCATCCTCGCCATCGACATGGCGAGCTACGTGTTCGCCCTCGCGGTGCTGCTGGTCGTCCGCTTCCCCGACACGCTCGGCTTCCGCCGCAAAGAACCGCTGGTCACCGCGATCGTGGAGGGACTGCGGTTCTCGTGGAACCTCCGCGGGTTCCGGGCCATGGTGATCTACTTCGCCGTCGCCAACATCTTCCTCGGTCCCGCCCTGGTGCTGACCGTCCCGCTGACGCTCTCCTTCGGCACGGTCGACCAGGTCGCGCAGGTCGCGGTGGCCGAGGCGCTCGGCGCGGTGGCCGGCGGCGTGGTGATGGCGCTCTGGGGCGGCCCGCGCAAGCGCCGGATGGTCGGCGTCTTCCTGGGCAACCTGGGAATGGCCGCCGGGTGCCTAATGATGGGCCTGCGGCCGTCCCTGGCCGTGGTCGTGACCGGCGTGTTCTGCCTGGCGATGTCGATGTCGATCTCCCAGGGCATCTACGTGACGCTGGTCCAGGTCAAGGTGCCGCAGCGGTTCCACGGTCGGGTGCTCTCGCTCAACCAGGCCCTCTCGTGGTCCACCCTGCCGATCGGGTTCGCCGTACTGGCGCCCCTGGCCACGTCCCTGTTCAACCCCATGCTGCGGCCGGACGGGGCGCTCGCCGGCTCGGTCGGCGCGGTCATCGGCGTCGGCGAGGGCCGGGGCGTGGGCCTCACCTACGTCGTCTTCGCGCTGATGATGGCCGCGGTGACCGTCGGCGCCTCGACCCTCCGGTTGCTGCGGCGCTTCGACACCGAGGTTCCGGACTCGCTCCCCGACGACCTCATCGGCATGCAGGAAAGGCAACGCCGCCTGAGCCTCGCGAAAGGAAGCACATCATGACGGGTGTCATTCCCACGGACCCGGCCCGGCTCGGGCCGGTGACCGGGCAGGTGGCCGGCAACGACCACACCACCATCGTGGTCTACGGCCTCGGCCCGGACATGACCGACCACCTCGACTGGGTGACGGCCCACCGCGACGGCCTGCGGGCCGGTCTGGCCGAGCACGGCGCGGTGCTGATCCGCGACCTGCCCGCCGACCTCGACCTGTTCGACCGGATCGTCCGGGTCGTCGGCGGTGAGCCGCTGCGCTACACCGAACGCTCCACCCCGCGCACGTCCGTCACCGAGTCCATCTACACCTCGACCGAGTACCCGGCCGACCAGCCGCTCCCGATGCACAACGAGAACTCGTATTCGGACACCTGGCCGGGGCACCTGTTCTTCTTCTGCGACACCGCCGCCGCCACGGGCGGGGCCACCCCGATCGCGAACAGCCGCGCGGTGTTCCGCGCGGTCCCCGCCGACGTACGGGAGAGGTTCGCGGCCGGCGTCGTCTACGCCAGGGCGTTCCGGGAGGGGCTCGGCCTGTCCTGGCAGGAGTCGTTCCAGACCGACGACCCCGCCGAGGTCGAGGACTACTGCGCGCGGCACGGCATGGCGTACGAGTGGACCGAGGAGGGCCTGCGCACCCGGCACCACCGGCCCGCGCACCAGACCGAGCCGCTGACCGGTGAGCAGGTCTGGTTCAACCAGGCGAACCTGTTCCATGTCACCAGCCTGGACGAGGAGGTCCGCGAGGCCCTCCTGATGCTGTACGGCGAGGCCGACCTGCCCCGCAACGCGTACCTCGCCGACGGCTCCCCCATCGCCCCGGCGGACCTCGCCGCCGTCAAGGCCGCCTACGACGAGACCTCGTACGCGTTCCCGTGGCGCGAGGGCGATCTGATGATCATCAACAACATGCTGTGCGCGCACGGCCGGGAGCCGTACACCGGCGCCCGCCGGATCCTGGTCGCGATGACCGCCTGACCGGCGGCTCCGCCCGTCGAGGGTCTGGCCGCCGATGACGGCGGTCAGACCCTCCCTGGACAGAGGGGGTGATGGCGTGGACCTTCTCTGCACCAACGGCTCGGTGACGGTCAGGTCAAATCAGTGAGTGGGTCGATGATCCAGTGATTGGTGTCCAGAACTCGACCGGCGAACTCCAGGCTCTGTCCTTCAACGAACGTGAAGCCGACAGCGCGGCAGATGCCATTGGAAGGCAGGTTGCTGGTTGCAGGGAAGGCGTGGATGAGTCCCCAGCGGCCGTCCTCCCTGGCCATCTCAAGCAGTGTCCGCACGGCTCGCTTGCAGTAGCCCTGGCCTTGGAAGGCGGGCAGGACCATCCAGCCGATCTCGGAGATGTGATGGCCGTCGGCTTCGTGGGACCACAGCGACACAGTTCCGGCGACGGCGGAGGGGGCAGCCGCTTCGGGGATGATCATTTTGGTCCAAGCGGTGTCCTCGGCAGCTCGGCGGACATCGCGCTGAACCTTCTCATCCATGCCTTCTCGCGGCAGTGGACCCCCGAGATCTTTCATCATGTCGGGATCGCATCGCATCCGGATGTAAGCGTCGACATCATCAAGCGCCACATTGCGCAACAGCATTCTGTGCCTCCTGGTTGGCAGCGATTGGCCAATGTGATCACGCAGCCCGCACTGCTGGGGTCCGCGCTCCTCTCATCCTCCTGTGATCTGGGACTTCTGATGTGGGACGACGGGAAGCCCGAGCGAGACCGGCCCACTTCGCTGGAAACGGCGGGCTTGCTCGCGCTTGCTGCACAGGAAGGTGAGAGTGAGATCGAGTCCGTCGATCTCACCCCGCCAGTCCTCGGCGACAGCGCGCTCGCGACGGGCGAGGAGATCCTCCTCCAGCTCGTCCAGGCGGGCCAGCATCTTGGGGTTGATGCTCAGCATCGGACAGCGGATGCAGGCGTGTTCGTGCTGGCAGGGAGTGCCGTAGGGCCGGCCGCAGGAGCCCAGCTCGACGCGCCGCTTGTCGAAGTGCTCGTTGAACTCGTTCCACTCCGTCTCGGTCGGCTTGCAGTACTCGCTCTCGGGCCGATGGGCCCGGCGCCGGGCGAGGAAATCCTGGTAGTGGCGGACCACGTCGTCGTCGAAGATCGCGACGTAACCACGGGTGGTCTGGATATTCAGGTGTCCGAGCAACGCGGCACCGATGTGGATCGGCAGCCCGTTGTTGACCAGCTCGGTGGCGAAGAGCCTGCGGAAGTCGTGGGCGGCGAACTTCACGTCGGCGAACCGCGGGTCGCTGGCCACCAGGCCCTCTGCGGCCCGCCGGATCATGCGCCACATCGTCGTGGTGGACATCGCCCGCAGGGCTCCGCTGTGCATGTTCTGGAACAGGTAGGGCAGCGGCTCGCTCCAGACCCTTTCATGCAGGTCGTAGCGGGTGCAGACCGGAACGGTGCCGTGCGCGCTGATGTGCCGGCGGATGACCTGAGCGATGACGTGGAACAGCTCCGCGGACATCGGGATGACCCGCTCACGGTCGCTCTTCGAGGGCGTGATCACCAGCAGCGCAACCACCTCCCCACTGGGCCTCTGGTAGTTGCGCACGCTCAGATGCGTCAGCTCGGTCAGCTCCTCGGCGCGCAGGCCGGCCAACCGCCGCCAAGTAGGCGAGGGCCTCGGGCGAGACGGGCACAGGCTGACGTTCCCGGGTGCCTTTGGAGATCACCCACAACTGGCCCTTCTGCCAGTCGATGTCGCTCAGCCCGACGCCCAGCAGTTCGGAGGCGCGGGCGCCGGAGGAGACGTAGCAGGCCAGCAAGGCCCGGTCCCGGGTGCACCGCATCGCGGCGAACAACTCGTCCCACTGCGCATCGGGGATCGCCCGCGGCTGGCGGACGGGAACCTTCGGCCGCAGCCGCCCGCGCCCGTGACGGCCCGGGGCCTCGATCGGCGACCGGTGCGCGAGCGCGGAGCGACGGGCCCGGTTCTCCGGCACCGGGTTGAGCACCGGCCCCCGGCCGAAGTGCAGGTGGAAGGCATAGAAGCCATGCGCCACCGACAGGCTGTGCGCGATCGTGGCCGGCGCATACCCGGCCGCCGGAACCCGCTTGCCGGTCTTCGGGTTCACCGAACCGGGTGGGTAGCCGCCCGTCCGTCGGCGTTGACGCTGTGGATTCCGAGCCGACCGAAGCCAGCCGACCATCGCGGCGGCCTCTGCCTCGGTGGCCTGCTCCCCCCCGGCATCCACCGTCCACAGCACCCGGAACCAGCGCAGCAGATCGAACGCGTAACTCCGGCACGTCAGCGGACTCACGTCCCCCAGCAGCCGGTCCCGCAGATAACTGCTGACCGGCGCGACCTCTCGCTCCGCAGCATCCACCACGACCCACGGCAACGACGGCGACGTACCCGCCACCACCACCCCGGCCCGCCACCACCGCCCCGGCCCGGGACAGCCGTACACGGCCGTCCATCAGATCGCGATGAACACCGGAGACCTCATGCAACAACGACATACCCGAATGCTCGTGATCAGCCCCCGCCGAGTCGAGCCAGTCAACGAGTTAGTGCAGTCAACTGACCACCCCACGCACAAGGCCGTCCGCGGCATGGCGCCCCGGAACCCGGTGAGACCCGTACGGCCCTGACTTGGCAGATGTCGCCATGTGCCCGGCCGCAGGGCCGGGCCTATCGTCCGAGCTGTGGACGTACTCATTCGCAACGCATCGCTGCGCGGCCGCCCGGGCCGGTGGATGCTGGCCGCGGACGGCGGCATGCTCACCGTCGTGGCGCCCGACGACCCGGAGACGACGAGCCCGCCCGAGGCGACGGTGGTCGACGCCGACGGGAACCTCGTGACCGAGCCGTTCGTGGACGCCCACCTGCACCTGTGCAAGGTCCACACCCTCGACCTGGCGGGCCAGGAGCCCCTCTCCGCCTACACCGCGGGGACGATGGGCGCGGCGATGGGCGCGATCGAGTCGGCGGCGGCCGTCAAGGTGCGCCAGACCGCCGATGCCGTGCTGGCCAGGGCCAGGTCGGCGATGTGGGAGTCGGTGCGCCAGGGCGTGCGCGTCGTACAGGCGTTCGCCGACGTCGATCCGGTCGCCGGGCTCACCGGGGTCGAGGCGCTGCTGGCCCTGCGCGAGGAGTTCCGCGGGCTGGTCGACCTCCTGGTGGTGGCCTTCCCCCAGGACGGCCTGCTGCGCGCGCCGGGCACCGAGGAACTGGTCGCCGAGGCGGTGCGACTGGGCGTGAACGTGGTCGGCGGCATCCCCTGGATCGAGTTCACCGACGCCGACGCCGAGGTGCACGTCACCCGCATGGTGGATTTGGCGCACCAGCACGGGCTGCGGGTGGCCATGCTGACCGACGACGCGGGCGATCCGTCGCTGCGCACCACCCAGATGCTGGCCACCGCGCTGGTGGAGCGCGGGATGACCGGCCGGGCCAGCGTGCAGCACGCCCGCGCGACGGCCCTCTATCCCGAGCCCTCCCTGCATCGCCTCATCGGACTGTGCCGCGCGGCGGGACTGGGATTCGTCAGCGACCCGCACACCGGCCCGCTGCACCTGCCGGTCTTCACCCTCGCCGACGCCGGCCTGCCGGTCGCGCTCGGCCAGGACGACATCGAGGACGCGTACTACCCCTTCGGCAGGCACAGCATGCCGGAGGTCGCCTTCCTGGCCGCCCATCTGCTGGACGCGCGAACCGATCCGGAACTGGAGCGGCTGTTCGACATGGTCACCGTGGACGCCGCGCGCGTCCTGGGCCGTCCGGCCCACCGACTGGAGCCCGGCGCACCCGCCGATCTGGTCGTGCTGGACGGCCGGAGCGTACGCGAGGTCCTCGCCAGGCACTCGCCGCCCGCTCACGTGATCACCGGCGGCCGGATCGTCGCCACCACGACCTCGGCCACGACGTTCCACGGCCGCGTCCCGGCGCTGTGAGGCTCCACCGCCCGCCGACCCTGGTCGTCATGACCGCCTGACCGGCGGTTCCGCCCGCCGGGGCGCGCCGTCACACCGCGTCAGCGCCCGGTACGGCCCGGCGTCCGGACGCCGGGGTCCCTGGCGGAGGGGACCCCGGCATCCGGGCTCGTGAACGTCAGGCGTCGGCGGGATCGGCCTCGGAGAAGGTCATCACCGGAGGCTTGCGGGTGAAGAACCGGGTGAGTCCGGCGAGGTAGACCAGGCCGACGGCCATCCAGACGAGGCCGACCTGGAACGTCACCCCCTCCAGGCTCGTCCACAGCCAGACGGTCAGGGCGAAGCCCACCAGGGGCACCAGTCCGTACCGGAGCAGGTCGCCCGCGGACCGCCGTCGCTCGTCGACGATGTAGCGCTTGATCACGGTGAGGTTCACCATCGAGAAGGCGATCAGTGCCCCGAAGTTGACCATCACCACCGCGTTGCCCAGGCTGATGAAGAGCGCGACGAGCGACACCGCGGACACCACGGCGACCGCGAAGACCGGCGACTTGAAGCGGGGGTGCAGCATGCTGAACGCGCGCTTCGGCAGCACGCCGTCCCGTCCCATGGAGTACAGGATCCGGGAGACGCTCGCCTGGGTGGTCATCGCCGATCCGAAGGCGCCGACCACATAGATGCCCACGAAGATCGTCTGGAACGCGGCGCCGCCCAGCGCGGCCATGATGTCCACACCCGCGGTGTCGGGGTTGACGAAGTCGTCGTAGCCGGGGTGCGCGAGGCTGCCCATCCAGGCGACCAGGACGAACAGCAGGCCGCCGATCAGCGTGGTGAGCATGATCGCCCGCGGGATGCTGCGGCGTGGCTCCTTCGCCTCCTCCGACAGCGTGGAGACGGCGTCGAAGCCGAGGAAGCTCAGCGCGAGGATCGCGGCGCCGGTGAAGACGCCGGTACCGGGCGTGAACGACTCGAAGGGCGCCGGGGACGGGTGGCCCGACAGGTGCTTGAGGGACAGCGCGACGAAGATGAGGATCAGCACCACGGAGGCACCGACGACCACGACGTTGACCCGGCTCATCACCTTGATGCCGAGGACGTTGAGCGTGAGCACCACGAGCAGGGCGGCCAGGGTGAAGGCCCACTGCGGCACGCCGGGGAACTGGCCGTGCAGGTAGATCCCGATGAGCAGAAAGTTGATCATCGGCAGGAAGAGGTAGTCGAGCATCAGCGTCCACCCGGTCATGAACCCGACGTGCCCGCCGAAGGTCTGCTGGGTGTAGGTGTAGGCCGATCCGGCGGCGGGGAACGCCCGCGCCATCCGGCCGTAGCTGAACGCCGTGAACAGCATGACCACGAGGGCGACCACGTACGCCGACGGCAGGTGCCCCTCGGTGATCTGGGCGACGGCGCCGTACGTCGTGAAGACCGCGACCGGGGCGAGGTAGGTCAGCCCGAACAGCGTCAGGCCCGGGACGCCCAGGACCCGCTTCAGTCCCGGGTCCGCGGCGGACTCTTTCATAGCGCGCTACTCCTGTCGGAAGGGGGGTGGATTCGCGTGCCGGCCATCCACGTGCCGCGGACGGCCGACCGGAGTGCGATGTCGTGCGGGTCCATCCGGCGTACGTCGGCGTCCAGCCAGACCAGGTCGGCGACCTTCCCGGGGGCGAGCACGCCGCGGTCGTCCTCGGCGAACGCCTGGTGGGCCACGCCGGCCGTGTACGCGGACAGGGCGTCGTCGAAGGTGAGGCGCTCCTCCGGCAGCCAGCCGCCGGCCGGTTCCCGCTCCGCGTTCTCGCGCGTCACCGCGACCGGCAACCCGGCCAGCGGGCGGTGGTCGCTCACCGGCCAGTCGCTGCCGAAGGCCACGCGGGCTCCGGCGCGGAGCAGCGAGCCGATGAGGTACTGCCGCCGGGCGCGTTCGGCGCCGATCCGGGGGAACGTCAGCTCGGTCATCGCGGCGTCGACGCGCGCCCACAGGGGCTGGAGGTTCGCGATCACACCGAGCTCGGCGAAACGCGGCAGGTCGGCCTCGTCCAGCACCTGGACGTGAGCGATGACCGGTCGCCGGTCCCGGGGTCCGTTGACCCGGATCACGTGCTCGACCGCGTCCAGGGCGGTCCGCACGCCGGCGTCGCCGATCGCGTGCAGGTGCGCCTGCAGCCCCATCTCGTCCACGGCGGTGAACGCCTCCAGCAGCTCCTCGTATGGCCAGATCGGCATGCCGCGCGCGCACGGGTCGTCGCTGTAGGGGTCGAGCAGCGACGCGGTGCGGTTCTCCAGGATGCCGTCCATGAAGAACTTGACCGTGTTCGCGGTGAGCCGGTCGTCGTGCAGCGCGCGCACCCGGTCACGGTCGGCCGCGAATTCGGCGAGCTGGTCGCGCCAGCGTGCCGGGTCGGCGCGCAAGCCGAGGTTCACCCGGATCGCCAGCGCGCCCTGCCGGGCCGCCTCGATGTACGCCTCCACGGAACGGTGTTCCACCCAGGCGTCCTGGATCCACGTCACTCCGGCCGCCGCGTAGGACTCGGTGGCGAGGCGCAGCGCCCGCACCAGGTCGCCGGTGGTGCGGGCGGGCGCGGCGCCGAGGACCGCGTCCACCGCGTCCCATTCGTACATCGTCCCGAGAAGCTCGCCGTCGGCCCGGCGGGCGTAGGCGCCGCGGGCCGTGTCCGGCGTCGAGGCGTCCAGACCGGCCCGCCGCATGGCCTCGGTGTTGCACCACACCGTGTGGTAGTCCCAGGCGCGCAGGACGACGGGACGGTCGGGTACGGCGGCGTCCAGCCAGCGGGCGTCGAACACGCCACCGGGGACCAGGGTGGAGTCGTAGCTGGCGCCGACGATCCACTCGGCGTCCGGATGCGCGAGCGCGTACCGGCGGACCTCCTCGACGATCTCCTCCACGCTGCCGCACTCCCTGACGCGCGGGCCCATCGCCTCGAACCCCGCGTGGTCGGGGTGGCAGTGCCCGTCGCCGAAGGCCGGGAGCAGCAGCCCGCCCTGGAGATCGACGATCGCGTCGGCGGTCCCGGCGAGGGCCTCGGCCCCGACGGCCTCGATCCGGCCGTTCCGGGTGGTGAGTGCGGAGACGGTGCTCCCGGTGCCGGTCCAGATGGTGCCGTTGTGGAAGAGGGTGCGAGTCATCGGCGTCCAAAAAGAATGTCGTTCGTTTTGTGCGGGAAGGATAAGTTGTCCGGAGGTGAAAGCGGAAGGGGCCGGCCGGGCGAAATGAGAAGACGGGTAGGCCGACCGGCCACACCGGTGCTGAGCAGGGAGATCATCGCGCGGGCCGCCCTCGCGCTCATCGACGACGCCGGGGCCGAAGGGTTCTCCCTGGCCGCGCTGGCGCAGCGGCTCGGGGTGCGTCCCTCCTCCTTCTACAACCATGTCACGGGGAAGGACGACATCCTCGCCGCGGTCCGGGAGCTCGTCTCCGACTCGATCGACGCCTCGATGTTCTCCCGGCTGCCCTGGGACGAGGCGATGATCCAGTGGGCCCACGGATACCGCGCCGCCTTCGCCGCGCATCCACCCGCCATATCGCTCCTGGCGACCCTTCCGATCACCGGTGCCCTGCGGACCCTGCGGATGTACGAGCAGGTGGTCGTCGGCCTGGAACGCGGCGGCTGGCCGGCCGAGATGATCATCCCCGTCATGGTCTCGGTCGAGTCGTTCATCCTCGGATCCGCGCTGGACATGGTGGCCCCGCCCGACATGTTCGACTCCGGGCCGCTCGCGGCGGAGGCGCCCTCGTTCGCCGCGACCGTACGCGCCCGCGACGACGCGGCGGCCGCGCGCCGGTGCCCGCCCGCCGACCTCTCCTTCGAGGTGGGTCTCGGCGCGATCGTCGACGGGCTGCGCCGGGTGTTGCCGACCCTGACCGGGTGACATCGCGCCCCAGACCACCCCTATGAAGAATCAAACGTTCTGGTATACGTTGACTTCAGATTCAGTCATGAATACCGACTCGTTCGATGTTTTCTAAGGCAGTGACCATGATCGACCGTGCTCATCTCGCCGACCTGCTCGACCGTGAGCGCCGCGCCTTCCGTGACCGCAACCCGCGCTCGGCCGCCGCGTACGAGCAGGCACGGGCCCACCTGTTCGGCGGCGTGCCGATGACCTGGATGAACAAGACCGCCGCCGGTTTCCCCCTCTACCTGGCGGAGGCCAGGGGTGCCCGGGTCACCGACGTGGATGGCCACTCCTACGTCGACCTCTGCCTGGGCGACACCGGCGCCATGGCGGGGCACTCGCCGCAGGCCACCGTGGACGCGGTCGCGGACCGCTTCGGGGGCCGTGGCGGCGCGACCGTGATGATGCCGACCGAGGACGCGACCTGGGTCGGCGCCGAGCTCGGCCGCCGCTTCGGCGTGCCGTACTGGAGCTTCTCGCTGACCGCGACCGACGCCAACCGCTGGGCGATCCGCCTGGCCCGGGCGATCACCGGCCGCCCCAAGATCCTGGTGAACAGCTACTGCTACCACGGCAGCGTCGACGAGGTCCTCCTCGTGGTCGGCCCGGACGGCGAGCAGGTCTCCCGCGAGGGCAACGTCGGCGCTCCCGTCGATCCGACCGTGACCTCCCGCGTGGTGGAGTTCAACGACCTTCCGTCCCTGGAGCGCGAACTGGCCCACGGCGACGTCGCCGCGGTCCTCATGGAACCCGCGCTCACCAACATCGGCATCGTGCTGCCCGAGCCCGGCTACCTCGACGGCGTACGCGAGCTGACCAGGCGGTACGGGACGCTGCTCATCAACGACGAGACGCACACGTTCTCGGCCGGTCCCGGCGGGTGCACAGGGGCGTGGGGGCTCGACCCCGACATCGTGACGATCGGCAAGGCCGTCGGCGGCGGCATCCCCAGCGGCGGGTACGGGCTGTCCGCCGAGGTGGCGGCCCGGGTCGAGGGAATGAGCGGCCTCGACCTGGTCGACATGGGCGGAGTCGGCGGCACGCTCGCCGGCAACGCGCTCTCGGTCGCCGCCATGCGGGCCACTCTCGAGCACGTGCTCACCGACGACGCCTTCACCGCCATGACCGAGCTGGCGACCCGCTTCACCAAGGGGGTACGGGAGGTCATCGACGAGCACGCGCTGCCCTGGTCGGTCACCCAGCTCGGCGCGCGCGCGGAGTACCGCTTCTCCGATCCGGCCCCGCGCGACGGCGGGGAGTCCAACGCGGCCGGCGACCCCGACCTCGACGACTACCTGCACGTCTACCTGGCCAACCGCGGCGTGCTGCTCACCCCGTTCCACAACATGGCGCTGATGTGCCCGGCGACCACCGAGGCCGACGTCGACCGGCACCACGAGGTGTTCGCGGCCGCCGTGGCCGAGCTGGCCGGATGAACCTCGACGAGATCGATCGGCTCGTGCTGCGCGAGCTGCAGCGGGACGGCCGGGTCTCCTACACCGCGCTGGCCGAGACGACCGGGCTCTCGGCCCCCGCCGTACGCCAGCGGGTGCAGCGGCTGCGGGACGAGGGCGTCGTCCAGATCGTCGGCGTGACCGACCCGATGGCGCTGGGCCTACCCGTCATGGCGCTGATCGGTGTGCGCGTCGAGAGCGACGTGCACACCGTCGCCGACCGGATCAGCGAGCTGTCCGGCGTGATCTACGTCGTGCTCACGTCCGGCTCGTTCGACATGTTCGTGGAGGTGGTGTGCAAGGAGCCCGCCGAGCTACTCGCCGTGCTCAACGACCACATCAAGCGAGTTCCGGGAGTCACCCGCGCCGAGGCGTTCACGTACTTCGGGATCCACACCCACCGGTTCGCCTGGCCCGGCACCTGAGCGCCCGCGCGGTGGCGGGGTGGCGCGGGCCGGCCCGCGCCACCCCGCCACCCCGCGCCGCCGTGAGCCGGCGCGAACCGTTCGGCGGCCCCGGAGCGACAGAGGAACGACACGCTGTCGAGACACGGATTGCGGGCAGGCGATGGACGAACACACGGTGCGGAACGGCCCGCGACCACCCGGCACGAGCGCCATCGGCCGCGCCGCGCTGGAGGCGACGCCATGAGCGCCGTCCCACACGCCGTCCGGGGCACGTCGCGTCCCTCCGCCCTGCGCGTACTGGCGACCAACGAGGCCCGGCGCCTGCTGTTCCATCCGCTCAACCTGCTGGGCGTGGCCATGTGGTGCATCGCGGTCGGCCCCGACGCCTGGGCGGGTCCTCGCCCCGCCTTCACCGCGCTCACCGCGCCGATGACGCTGTTCTGGGGTGTACCGGTCTTCTTCGCCGCGAATCTGGTCACCTCGTCCGCGCGCCGGGCCGGTACGGAGGAGCTGCTGGAGGTGCTTCCGCGCTGGCGGGAGGATCGGACCGGGGCCCTGTGCCTGGCGGCCCTCGCCCCGTTCTTCATGGGTGTCGCGGCGCAGGCGCTGCTGTCCTGCCTCTACCTGGTGACGGGCAACCAGCTGGAGCGGTTTCCGACCATCGCGGAGCTGGCGTGCGGGCCGCTCAACCTGCTGGGCGGGTGCCTGCTCGGGATCGCGGTGGCCCGGTGGACGCCCTGGCCGGGAGCACCGCTGCTCATCATGATCATCCTGGTGCGCGTCAACCAGTACGTGAACACCGCGGGCGCGGGGGCCGGCCAGGAGACCGGCCCGTTCTACCTGCTGGGTTTCTACGCCGACTTCGCGCTCTGGGGGCCCCATCCCTACCTGGCGGCCATCGGCTTCAATCCGGGCCCGGCCGGCTGGCACGCGGTCTACCTGCTCGGACTGTGCCTGGGGGCGGGAGCGCTGGCGATGCTGGCCGACTCCTCCCGCCGGCGTCTGTGGCTGGCGGTGGGCGCGGTGTCCGTCGTGGTCGTCGCCTTCGCGGGAATCCGGGTGCTGCTGTGAAGACGCGCGCGCGTCGATCCCTGCCGGCCGCCGGCGATCCACCGCCGCCGAGGTCCCCGCGACTCGGGCAGCTCCGGCAGCTCGCCCCGTTGAGTGGACGGCTCGTGCGGTGGCAGCCCGCGGCGGGCGCCACAGTCCTCGTCGCGCTCGTGCTCGCCTGGCCGTACGACGTGGGGGCGTCGTGGACGGACGGTGTCTGGCGCCTGCGGGTGATCGCGGGTCTGGTCACCCTGGCCAGCGCCTTCGTGCTGGACGACCAGGCGGCCGACGTCATCGCGCCCTCGCCCACGCCGCTCCGCGCGCGAACCCTGTTCCGGGTGGGGCTGGCCGCGGCCTGGGCGGTGCCGGTCTGGAGTGTGTCCCTCCTCGTCGTGGCGCCGCGGATTCCCGACGTGTGGATGGGGTGGGCCAGCCTGGAGTTCGCGGCGCTGCTCGTCGCCGGGCTCGCGACGGCCGCCCTGGCGGCCCGCCGGTACGGCCAGAGCGAGCCGGGAGCCGTGGCATCCGCCGCGACCGTCGGCGGCTGGCTGCTGATGCTGTCCCTCCCCGGGCCGGTCTCCATGTTCACCATGCGGCCCGAGGTCTCGCTCTCCGCTCACCTGCGATGGACTCTGCTGCTCGTAGCGGGTCTGGCGGTCCTGGCGACGATGTCCCGCGACCCCGCGCTCACGAGACGATGACGGCGGGCCGGGCGGTGCCCTACGCGGACGGCCCGGGCCACTCCCAGAGAGGGACTTCCCGCAGCGGGTGCAACTGGTCGTCGGTCTCGGCGTGGGAGTTCTGCACGGCCACCTGCGAGCCGAACTCCACGTGCGAACGCAGCGCCTCGCGGAACGCCGGGTCGTCGGGCAGCCCGGCGCTGTCGGCGGCGGCCAGATACAGCTCGACGAACCGCTGCCGCTGCTCTTCGCTGATTTTCAGACCACGATGTGCCGCGATCAGCATGGGAAACCCGCCCATGTCCTGCGAGAAGACGTCGGGGCCGCCGAAGGATTCGGCGGTGAAGGCGGTAAGGTGCGCGACGTGATGGGGGCGTCCGGCGCCGAACAGCGGCTGGAGCAGCGGATCGGCCAGAAGACTGCTGTAGAA
Source organism: Microtetraspora sp. AC03309 (assembly GCF_020826795.1). Taxonomy (NCBI): domain Bacteria; kingdom Bacillati; phylum Actinomycetota; class Actinomycetes; order Streptosporangiales; family Streptosporangiaceae; genus Microtetraspora; species Microtetraspora sp. AC03309. Next base: position 139,398 of record NZ_JADDIL010000011.1, read on the forward strand.
GATGTCGTTGAACCGGTGGAGACCTTCGTGTCCACCCGCGTGTTCGAACAGACTCACCATGCTTACAGCATTACATGCGAAATCGGCGCGCTGCCAGCTTTTGCGAGTGCATTCAACGCCTTCGGTCCTTTATCAGGACATCGGGATTTCAGGCGTCACGGCCGTCGCTCGATGGCATCGATCCCGGCGAAATCGATCCCCGCGAAATCGACCTCGGTGACATCGAGATCCGGGAGTAACAGGTCGAACAGGATGCGCCAGAGCCGCGGTAGCGCTTCGACCCGCTGTCCCGTGGCGACGGCGATCAGCCGGTCGCACAGGCGCCGGGTGATCGGGCCACCGCGACGCCGATCACGCAGGCTCCGCAACGCGGCGAGGGCCGCGCCGGTCCGACCTTCGGCGAGCAGGAACGCCGACGCGTAGCAGCGAACGAGCACGTCCGCTCGCGGATCCTGGGCCACCCGTGTCAGCGCGTCGAGTGCGGCCGGCTCCGCATCCGCCGCGATGGCCGCCACGCAGGCCGGCCGGACCAGCGTGCCGGCCGCCTCCCGGTTGCGAGCCATGCGCTCCAGCACGATCCGGACCTGCTCACCGCCGATCTCGGCAAGTGCGATCACCACCTTGAGTCCGTCGTAGAAGCGCGGCTTGCGCCGGAGGAGCAGCTCCACGAACCACGCGGCGTCCTTCTCGCCCTCCGCTCGGATCAGCGCCTCCACCGCGGCCCGTCTCACTCTGCGGGGTCCCGACTCGGCCGTCTCCCGGAGGACCGCACGCCCCGGCACGCCCACCCCGGCCAGCGCGGTCGCCGCCCTGTGTCGCGCGACTCCCCCGGACCGTCTGGCGCACAGCACGTCGCGGAGCATCACGAGTCCGGCGGAGTCTCCACGCTCATGCAAGGTCTGCGCGATCGCCACGCGCAGCAGCCTGTCGGGGACCTGCGCGGCAAGCCGGGCGAGAGGCACCTCGTCGCCGTGTTCGAGCAGGGACGACGCCGCCTGGTAGCGGATGTGACCTCCCACACGCGGTTCGTCGAATATCGAGCGGAGCGCCGCGACCGCCGCAGCGGCGTCGTACGGCATCAGCGACCGGGCGGCTGTGATCCTCGCCTGGGAGTCGGCGCTCTGGGTCGCCACCGCTTCGAGCACAGCGACGCCGGTGGGATCGCCGGCGCGCAGGAGTGCCAGCCCGGTCGCGTGCCGGATGTGCGGACCGGCGGCCGGACTGGCGGCCAGTTCGCGGAGCGCCGCCGTACCCGTCGCGTCGCCCGCCTCGTGCAGTGCCCGGGCCGCGCAGTAGCGGGCGGAGAGGCCGTCAGCCTGGGTCACGACCTGCCGTAGCTCCGCCCGCGTGTGCGCATCGTCGCGTTCAATGAGAAGGCGTCCTGCCGCGACGCGGGTCCGCAGGCCCGTCCGCTCGTCGATCGCGAGCCCCCGCAGGACGTCGCGTCCCTCATCGATGCCGTCTTCCCAGAGCTTCCGGGCGGCGCGGAAGCGCACCCACGATTCCTCCGCTGTTCCGGCCAGGTCCCGCAGGACCAGCCAGCCGCGGGCGTCCTCATGTCCGGTGAGCAGGATCGCGGCCTCACACCGCAGCGTGGAGCTGGTCGACGGGCTCTCCGCGAGCACCTCCAGACCTGTCAGCACCGGAGGCCGGGCACGCTGGGCCAGCACCCGGGCGGCCTCGAACCGTGCCCGCTGGTCCTCTCCGTGATCGGTCGCGATGTCGGTCAGGATCCGGGTCGCGACCGGGGCCGCGTGCTCCAGCAGCGCGGTGGCCGCCTGAACCCGGAGGAAGATCTGCTGGCGCGGGTCGTCGGCGAGCGCGGCGAGCGCCCGTTCGGGCACGTCGGGCAGCGGTGGCAGCAGATCGTCCAGGTCGAGCGCCCAGGAACGTATCTCCCAGTCACCGTCCACCTGCAGGATCTTCTGGATCCGGTGGGCGGCCCTGTCGTCGGCATGCGCCAGCAGCCGATCCGCGCACCAGCGCCGCACGGGATGGGTCCCGAGTTCGTCGTCGAGGCCGATCTCGGCCAGCAGCGCGCACGCGGTCTTCCTGTCCACGTCCACCAGGGCGTCGGCGACGATCGCCCTCGTCCAGTCGGGAACGTCCCGGTCGCGGGAGACCTCGGCCAGGCGCGCGACCAGCTCCGGCCGGGTCACCGCCAGGTCCGTGAGCACGTCCAGGCATTCCTCACCGCGTTCACCCGCCCGCACCCGGGAGAGCAGGGAGGTGACGACGGCCTCGGCCACCTCCGGCTTCACCCGGTACCCGTCGGCGATCACGCGGCCCGCCGCCACCAGGTCGGCGTCGGTTCCGTCCAGCAGACACGGGACGAACTCGTCCACGGGAGGGCCGGCCCTGCCGAGCACGAACAGGGCGAACTCCCGGCTCGCGGGGTCGCCCATCGCGCGCCGCCAGACGACCTCGTCGAACGGTTCGCTCCCGGCGGCGAGATACTCCGCGAGGCTCTGATGGGGGAAAACCACATCGGTCCCGTCCGCGACGAGCAGCGAGGTCGCCAGGAGCCGGTTGAGCACCGTGCTGGTGAGCACCGAACGTGTCATCCCGGCGATCGATTCGCTCGGGATCCGCTCCGACGTCCACTCCACCGCCGCTTCGAGGAGGTGGCGTTCCGGAGCATGCACCCTGATCGCGGCGAGGTGCGCCAGCAGGCGGTCCTCGTGCTCCGTCCACGCCAGGGCGGCGGTCTCCGTGGGCCGGCGCCGGGCAGCGCGCAGCAGGGTGACGAACTCCTCGTAGAGCCGGGTGCGGTCGGCGGGCAGCCCCGCCGAAGGATCACGCTCGTACAGCAGGGCCGCCATGGTGACCAGCAACGGCACCCGTGGCAGCGCGGACATCCCGCTCCGCCTGATGCCGGCCACGAACGTACGGGCCGACTCCAGCGGCTCGGCACCCGCCCCCGCCACCGGTCGCGCCTCGAACCAACGCTGGGCGAACCGCCGCAGATCCGACGCGTCGAACAACCGGAGCCGCAGGTCCGCCGCGCCGGCCCGCACCAGTTCGGCCAGTTCACCCGGAGGAAGGGGCCGGGTCGTGATCAGGAAGCGGAACACATCCGACCGTTGCTCGGCGGACGTGCTCAAGGTGGTCAGCACCCGAGATCGCTCGTCCGGATCGGCGATCTCGTCCAGGCCGTCCACCAGGACCAGCCAGCGGGCTCCCTCCAACGGCGGCCGGGTGAACATGTCCCGCGCCACCTCGTCTCCGTGCCTGGAGAAGTGATCGGCCAGCGCCGCCGCCAGGTCCCTGCCCACCAGTCGAGGGGCGGGCAGGCGCAGCGCGACGGCCTCGCCGAACGGCGACTTCTTCCGGGACCCGCGCCGTGCCGCCTGCCACCATTCGGAGGACGCGGCGGCGAGGTGCGCGGTGAGCGTGGACTTGCCGGCTCCCGGCTCCGCGACGATCACGGCGTGCCGGAACCGCGTGAGGATCTCCAAGGGCGTCATCGGTCCCCTGTCCCCCGGTACGGCCCGGCCAGTGTGCCCCACGCCCGCATCAGCCCGCTGCTGGACATAGAGCGTGGTGACCCGAGGAAGGTGTGAGCCCGTCAGGTGGTAGCGATGGCGCTCCGCCTCTCGCCGCTGCTCGACCAGCAGGTGCCGTACGGCGGGGTTGAGCGTGACCGGTTCACGGCGCCGGACCGCGCCGTGGACGGCGGCCGTCGCCGCCACGAGAACGACCGCGGCGCCCAGTCGCCAGTCCGGCTCCCCTCGGGCCGTCGACGGTGCCGCCAGGACGAGTCCGGCCACACCGGCGGTCACGAACGCGGTCAGGGAGATCCGGCTCGTCCATCGGCGTGGGCGCCGGCCTCCTGTGGCCTCGGTCGCCGCTGGTTTCCGCAGGACCGTCGCCATGACCTGGACCAGCAGGGCGGTCACTCCGGCGACCGCCCCGACCAGCGATGCGATCTTGTCGCCGGTGTCCAGCCAGACGGGGGGCATGCCACGAAATGTACGGCAAGGAACGCGCGATGATCCCGATCACATCGACATCACCCGGCGCCGATTCGACGACGCCGGGGTCAGCGGCCGGGTCTCGAGCCGGCGACGAGGACGCCGTCAAGATCACGTATGAACCCGCCGCAAACCCGTAGAAGTTCCGTATCAATGATCACTCTGCGCCGGAATCGTGCCCGAAAGTGGAGGCCGCGTCCGAAAGGAGAAGTGGTGCAACCCGACCCGACACCACCCCGAACCGCCGCAGGTGACGATTTCTGGAACGGCGCGCCGCGTCCCCCGAAGGGACCGTCCCGCGAGTGCGATGACGGGTCCCGGGAGGACGGCACCATCCCCTGGATGCCCGGAGGCCCGCTCATCCCGCCACCCCCCGCCTCTCCTCAAGAGGTGGCCGTCGAGCGGAGTCGGCTGCGGGAAATCCGGGACGGTCTCCCCGAGGCGGCGGAACCACTCGACAGCGTGATCAAGAAGATCGTCGCGCTCTCCGTCGCCGAGTCGACGTTCACCTCGTTCACGTACTCGCTGGCCCTGGCCTACAACGAGGCCGAGGCGTACACACTCCGGGAGTTGAAGGGCAAGGCCGAGGACATCGTGGTGATCCGGGACGAGGTCGGGCTCGCGGCCGCCACCTGGGCGAACGCCGAAAGCGCCGCCACCCTGAGGGAGATCTGATGGCCGCGAACCCGTGCGACGCCCCGGCGTGGGCACCCGATGTTTGACGGCGCCGCCGCCATGGCGAAGGAGAGCCTGATGATCGGGGCAGGAGCCGCGCTCACCCTCTCCGCCCTCCGCGTCCCGGCGGCGTGGCCGTTCGTCGCCAAGCTGTACATCCATCAGTACGACCCGAAGGCGTTCTGGGACGGAGCCGAGGTCTGGCGCGAGGTCGTGAGCGAGGTCCGGACCGCCAGAGAACGGATCATCGACCTGGTCTCCGGCGTGTCCGACGACGACTGGAAGAGCGAGGACGGGCGGGCGTTCCAACACGGGATGGACGCCTTCCTCGAAGAGTTGGCGAGCATCGAGATCCGGGCGGCCGTCGTGGCCGTCGTTCTCTATATGGCGGCCGTGGCGACGTACGCCATGGTCCTGCTCGCGCGGCTCGTCGCGCTGACCCTGGCGGCGGTCGCGGCCTGGGTCCTCCTCGCGAGCGTCACCCCGCCCAGCGCCGTGAACGCGCGCCTCATCGCGGTGAAGGCGCTGCACGGCATGCACGGCGGCTTCGTCGCGGTGGAGTCCGGGCTCGAGGTCCTGCTCCATACCTGCGCGGGACTCCTCGGGGCCGCGGTCGCGGGCGACATCTTCGTCAGGTCCGCCAGGGGTGACCACAGTGCGGTGACCGACTTCGTCCAGGCGACCATCTCTCAGGGGCCGCTGCTGATCTGGGGAACCGCGAACAGGGTCGAACGTGACCTGACCGCACATGGCATCAGCGGGAAGTTCCCCGGCGACGGGTTCCTGAAGAACCCGTTCGGCCCACGCGCGGGCATGCCCCTCACTCCCGGCCTCCCCCAGGCGGCGGGCGCCAAGGGGGTCAACGACATCGCCGGAAACCGGCAGACGATCACCGGTCCGTACGCGCCCGAGCAGAACGCGGACGGCTCCTACAAGTACCCCTGGGAGTGACAGGTGGACGAGTTCACGAGAACTCTGGGCGTCGATCCGGAGCGTATGGCGCGCGACGCGGACCGGTTCTTCGACCAGATGCCGGCGATCCACCGCGACGTCGACGGCATCGCCGTACGCGCCGAATCCGACGACGGCCGGATCGCGGTCGACTATTCGAACAGCTCGGGCGTCCAGGGGATCGACATCGACCCACGTGCGATGCGGATGGGCTCGGACGAGCTCGCCGAGACGATCCTCGGCCTGATTCACCAGGCTCGGCACGACGCCGAGACCCGGGCGCGGGAGCGGGCGACCGAACATCTGGACCCGGCCAACTCCCTGATCGCCGATCGGCGGCTGCTCGGTGACCTGACGCGCGACGCGACCAGGACGCTGGAGGAGAACCTCCGCGACGCCACCGAAATGATCGAGCGGCTCCGAGCGCTGATCCGCCCCTGAAGCCGCTGAAGTCGCTGACGCTGCTCAGGTCGTGTAGACCCTGACGCCGCTGAAGTTGGTCAGATCGCTGAAGTCGCTGATGCTTCTGACGCCGCTGATCCGCTGACGGCCATAACACCATGGCATCGTGACGCCGCTGGACACCGAGACGGTGCGGACCGCCTGTGACAGACGGCCCGCACCTCCCGTTCACCCCTTGTCCAGCGCCAGATTGAGCGCGAGAACGTTCACGGCGGGCTCTCCCATGAAGCCGAGGGCTCGCCCGGTCGTGTTGTCCGTGATGAGCCGCCTGACCCGCTCCAGTGGGA